>JAQGMU010000675.1 GCA_028292195.1 Ramlibacter sp.
TCCAGTTGATCGGCGGCGTGCTGCAAACCGTGACCAGCACCTACGTCAATGTCGGCGGCAACGACCAGATCACCGGCGACGCCGGCAGCGACTGGATCGTCGGCGGCGCCGCCGACGACACCATCGATGGCAACGAGGACGTCGACTACATCCTGGGCGACAGTGGCGAACTGAGCTTCACCAACGGCGACCTGCGCACCATCACTTCGACCGGCAGCAACGTCGGCGGATCGGACACCATCCACGGCAACGACGGCGCCGACATGGTCGTCGGCGGCACCAGCGGCGACTTCATTCATGGTGACTCCGGCAGCGACCTGCTGCTGGGCGACGAAGGCACCATCCAGTTGATCGGCGGCGTGCTGCAAACCGTGACCAGCACCTACGTCAATGTCGGCGGCAACGACCAGATCACCGGCGACGCCGGCAGCGACTGGATCGTCGGCGGCGCCGCCAACGACACCATCGATGGCAACGACGCTGTCGACTACATCGTGGGCGACAGCGCCCAGCTGACATATGTCGGCGGCGACCTGCGAACCCTCGTCTCGACCGGCGACGGCATCGGCGGCGCGGACACCATCCACGGCAACGACGGCGCCGACATCGTCATCGGCGGCGCCGCGGGTGACGAGTTGCACGGCGATGCCGGCAACGACCTCATCTACGGCGACGAAGCGACGGTTTCGCTGCTCGGCGGCATCGTGCAGTCGCACGGCGCCTTCAACCTCCTCACCGTGTACGGCGACGACGTGATCGAGGGCGGGACCGGCAACGACCTGATGTACGGCGAGCAGGGAAGCGACCGCTACGTGTTCTCCGGCGCCTTGCTCGGCGACGACATCCTGTACGAGGCCAACGGCTGGCTGGGCCGCGACCGGCTCGACTTCACCGAGTTCGCCGGCACCGTGACGATCGACCTGCGCAAGAGCACGCGCCAGATCGTGGACCCGGTCCACCTGGCCCTCACGCTGCAGATCGGCGCCGCCATCGAGGACCTCACCGGCAGCCAGCACGACGACGTCATTTTCGGCAACGACCAGGGCAACCAGATCGATGCGCTGGCCGGCAACGACATCGTCTTCGGTGGCTACGGCGACGACACGATTTCCGGCGGCGAGGGTGACGACATCGTCCTCGGTGACGAAGGCATGGTCCGCCGGATGGCCGGCCAGCCGGTCGAAGTCGTCCTGCTCGATGTGGGCGAGGTCACGGGCCGCCGCGACCTCTCGTCGTACGGCGGGCTGTCCACCAGCCTGCTCGGCGAAGAGCTGTGGCTGGTCACCGGCACCCAGGATGCCTGGGGCCGCTGGTCCACGAGCGTCCTCACGGTGAACCTGATGCCGGCCGGCAATGACGTCATCGCCGGCGACGCCGGCAACGACCTGCTGTTCGGCCAGGCCGGCAACGACCGGCTCTCGGGCGGCGAGGGCGACGACTACATCGAAGGCAACGAAGGCAACGACGTCGCCAGCGGCGGCGCCGGCGCCGACATCCTGATCGGCGACAACAGCTACCACTTCGCAACGACCGAGGAATCCTTGCCAATCGTCGCCCACGCCTACGGCCTGGGCCGCGGCGTAGAGGGCGCGCTGGCAGCGATCGTCTCGCCCGGCACCACCGTGATGCCGGTTGGCGTCCACGCCCTGGACCCGTTCGGTTCCGTGTTGTACCAGGGCGACCGCGACATGGTGCTGTTGAACGGCCTGACGCCGTACCGCGACACGCTGGGCCGCACCCACACCACTTTCGCGGCAGTCCTGCCCGATGTCGGCCGCCATGCCAGTTACCTGGCCGGCAACGACACGCTGAGCGGCGATGCCGGCAGCGACCGCCTGGTCGGCGACCACAGCATCGTGGTGGCGCCCTTCCAGTCCGGCCTGACGGGCCTGCTGGCCGACTTCGGCAGCGCCATGCAGGAACTGGCGCGCATCGACCGGGTGCTGCCGCCGCAGGCCGTGCCGGCCATCACCGTGGCCAGCGACCAGCTCAGTGGCGGCGCCGACGACGACCTCCTGATCGGCGACTCCAGCCTGGTGCTGGTGGGCAACGCCGGCTACGCCACCACGCTGGCCAGTGGGCTGGCGAACGCGGCCGACGACTTCGAAGACGCCGTCGACCGCATGGGCAAGTACATCTGGGGCACGCAGCGGGCTATCGACTTCACCAGCAGCCGCGACACCCTCTCTGGTGGCGAAGGCGACGACCGCCTGGTCGGCGACTTCAGCGTTGGCGTCACGGTGGCCGTCGATGCCGAGGCCAGCGGCACGCCGTCCTGGCTGTCGCTGGTCAAGCTGCCGTCCCTCACGATCACGGGTGCGGTCGACGTTCTGAACGGCGATGCCGGCGACGACGAACTGGCGGGCGACTCGCAATTGCTGGTGGCCGTGGGCATCGGCACCGGCCCCTTCGATGCCGAACGCGACGTGCTGCTGGACCTCGATGATTCGGTGGCCGGCGAGGGCCCGGCTGACGTCGTCACCCTGCCGTTCACCCCCACGCTGACGGCCAATCCTGCAACGGTCGGCAGCGGCTACCGCACGCTGAGCGTCGGCGAACTGCTTGGCCAGGTCACCCTGCGCGGTGCGGCCGACACCCTCAACGGCGGCGATGGCGACGACCGCATCACAGGCGACGACACAGTGGAAGTGTCCGTGCTGGTCGACGGCCCGCTGGCGGCCAACCTGCCGGCCACGCACTACGACCGCAACGTCGTGGTCTCCGGTCTCGTCGACCGCATCACGCTGATCGGTGCGGCCGACCAGCTCAATGGCGGCAGCGGCGACGACCTGCTGGTGGGCGATTCCAGCTTCGCGGCCCATGCCTTTGCCGGCGGTCCGCTGTCCCTGGGCGGTGACGGTCACTGGCACGGCCACGGCCACTGGTACTGGGACTGGAACCACCACCACAATGATCACGACCACCATGACGACTGGCATGGCCACGGCCATGGCCGCGACCAGGTTCGCTTCAGCAGCCTGGTGGACGACGTCGTGCTGGTTGGCGCCGCCGACACCTTGAATGGCGGCACGGGCGACGACACGTTGGTCGGCGACCACCACGTCACGGTGGCGGCGATCGTCGGCGGTCCGGTGCTCGCGGGCGAAGGCGCGACGTTGCCATCAGGCTATTACCAGGGCGACAGCGCGGTGGCGGTGGACGGCATCGTCGGCAACCTCACGATCACCGGCGCGGCCGACCTCCTGCAAGGCAGTGACGGCAACGACCGGCTGGTGGGCGACAGCGCGCTGCGGGTGGTGGCCGAGACGACCGGCCCCCTGCTGACCGGCACCGCGGCGTTTGCCTCCGGCTACGGCTACGGCTACGGTTCCAGCTTCGAGGCGCTGGTCGACTTCGACGGCATCGTGCGCAACATCAACGCCAGTGGCGGCAACGACACCCTGCAGGGCGATGCGGGCGACGACAGCCTGATCGGCGACGACACGCTCACGATTGCCGGCATCGTCGGCGACGCCGTGGTGCTGGCCTCGGCCGGCGGCGGCTCCTACTCGGGCCGGCGCCTGTTCGACGGCGGCCTGGTGGAGTTCGACGGCCTGGTTTGCAGCGTCGATCTCTGCGGTGGCAACGACGTGCTCACCGGCGGCACCGGCAACGACGAATTGATCGGCGACCAGCAGGTCAAGGTGGTGGCAGCCGTGGCCGGCCCGCTGTTCCAGGCCGAAGCCGGGGTGCCGGCGCCGACCGCCAGCGTCTGGTGGTCCTCGCAGCGCGACGAGCCGGTGGAGTTCGAGAACATGGTCGGCAGCATTGGCCTCCATGGCGGCAACGACACCCTCAACGGCAGCGAAGGCAACGACCGCCTCACGGGCGACGCCGACCTGCTGGTCAGCGCCGTCATCCATGGCGCCATGGTCGAAGGCTTCGAAGCGCCGACACCCGGCTGGAACGTGCCGAACCTGACGCTGCTGGAGTTCGACACCCTGGTCAGCCAGGTCGACATAGCCGCTGGCTGCGACATCCTCTCGGGTGGCGACGGCAACGACCTGCTGGCGGGAGACAGCACGCTGGTGGTCAACGCCATCATCGGCGGCGCTGCCGGCAGCGGCAGCACGATGGCTCCGGCCCTGCGGCTGTACGTCGAGATCGACCAGCTCCTCGGCCACCTGCACGCCGGCGCCAGCGTCGACACCTTGCGTGGTGACCTCGGCAACGACGACCTGGTGGGCGACAACGTCCTCACGGCCGGCATCATCCTCACAGGAGGCCAGGCAGTCGACGCCGTCAAGATCGCGGTGCATTCGCTGGCCAAGCACATCGAGCTCTCCGGCGCCAACGACCGCCTCGAAGGCGGCGACGGCAACGACCGCCTCACCGGCGACAACGACGCCCGCATTTCCGGCGTGCGCCTGCAGGACGGCGCGGGCACCCGCACCATCGCCATCGACTCCGTGGTGTGCGACCTCGACCTCGATGCCGGCTGCGACATGCTGCTGGGCGGCGTCGGTGACGACGTGCTGATCGGCGACCAGGAGATCGTGGTGGCCGGTGCCGTGGCCGAGGGCCAGGTGGCGGGCGACGTCGGGGTGAACATCTGCTCGCTGGTCGACAGCCTGGCGCTTGGCGCGGGCGAGGACACGCTGGACGGCGGCGCCGGCAACGACATCCTCACCGGCGACCAGCTGGTGGCGGTCGCCGGGCTGGTCGACGCACGCACCAGCGTCGCGAGCGGCGCGCAGACCGGGACGTTCACGCTGCAGGTCACCGAGCTGCTGGGCTTCCTGAGCCTGGGCGCGGACGACGACGTGCTGACCGGCGGAATCGGCGACGACCTCATCATCGGCGACAGCCAGATGTCGGTGTCGGCCTTCCGCGGCGCCTTCGCGACGCCGATCACGACCTCCGTGCAGCTGACCGGCACCCGCCTGGTCGACGAGCTCCAAGTGAAGGCCGGACGGGACACGCTGCGCGGCGGCGACGGCAACGACAGCCTGGTGGGCGACAGCGACGCCACGGTGGCGGTGCAGGCGGGCGGCATGGGCTCCGGCCTGATGTCGGCCCTCACGCGCCTGATCGAGAAGCTCACCGTGTCCTCGAACACCGACGACATCAAGGGTGACCTCGGAACCAACACGATCGAGCAGGGCAACCGTGCGAGCGCGGCGGCGCCGCTGGTGAAAACCACCTCGATCTCGGCCAAGGGAACGGGCACACCGCAGGCTCCGGTGATCGACTGGAACGGCCGCCTGGACGCCGACGTGCCGGCGAGCTCGTCGTCCGGCTGGCTGGAGAGCTTCGCCAACGGCCTGGGCCGCAACAGCGACCCGAACAAGAAGATCCGCATCAAGCTTTAGTCCCGGGGGTAGTAAAAGCGAAACGGCCCGCCTCCATGCGGGCCGTTTCGTTTTTCCCTTAGGGAATTGGCTTCTCGCCTTCTGTCCGAATGCGACATTTCTCACCGGCCGAGCCATTGTGTCGTCAACACGCGTGGCATACGATTCGCGAGCACGTGGCAGAGGCTGGGAGTGCCCGTCCGAAAGCAAGAAACCCGTCGGCAGCACACCGCAAGGCCTGGTCGTAACCAAGAGCACTGCGATGTTCCGCCCGGGTGGAACTGAGCGGAGGTCTCCCATGCGGCGGTCCTGGTCCGTCTCCGAATTCGTTCGGGACGTAGGTGCGCGAGCCCTGTCATTCTCCCGGGTTTTTCCCTCACCGGTGCTGCCCTTCCGGCGGCGCACGCGAGCCGTCGCGACGCCGCCATGCCGCCGCAAGGTGCTGTTCGAGATGCTCGAACAGCGGCTGCTCCTTTCCGGCGATCCTCTCGCCTCGGTGCAGAACGGCGTGCTCTCGGCCGAACTGACCGACGGCGCCGATACGCTCGTCGTCAGGCAGGTCGAGCAGTCCCTTGCCGGTGGGGTGATCCTCGACCTGACCGTGGGCGGCGTCACCTCGCGTTTCGGCACCCACGCGGCCGGCATCGACCGCATCGAGGTGCGTGGCGGGAAGGGGGACGACAGCTTCCGCTTCGTCGACATCACCGTCGACGTCGACGTCAGGGGCGACGACGGCAGCGACCGGCTGGTCGGCGACCAGGGTGGCACGTGGACCATGGACGGCCTCAACCGCGGCAGCGTGGGCAACGTCACCTTCCGCGGCGTCGAGAACCTGCAGGGCGCCGACGACAGCACGGACACCTTCGTCTTCACGGCCGCCGGCGGCCTGGACGGCCAGGTCCTTGGCGGGTCCGACGGGGAGGACACGCTGCAGGGTCCGGGCGTGGCCTCGAGCTGGGTCATCACCGGCGAAAACGCCGGTACGCTCAATGGCGCCATCGTCTTCAGCGGCATCGAGAACATCGCCGGCGGCGCCGGCATCGATACGCTGGTCGGGTCCGATGAGGACAACACCTGGAGCTTGTCCGGATTCGGCGCCGGGTCGCTGAACGGCGTCACCAGTTTCAGCGGCATCGAGAACCTCACCGGGGGCAGGGGCAACGACGCCTTCCTGCTGCCGGACGCAGGCTGGCTCGCCGGGCTGGTCGACGGCGGCCTGCTCGACCCCGATGCGCCCTCCGTCAACAGCCTGGACTTCTCGGCGCGGACCACCGCGGTCGAAGTGGACCTCGAGTCCTCCACCGCCACTTCCGTGTCCGGAGGGTTCGCGCGGATCAACCGGGTGGTCGGCGGCATCGCCGAGGACACGCTCACCGGCCCGGTCGCGCTCCTCGACCAAACCGCGTGGAGCGTGACCGGCATCGACGCGGGTACGGTGGACGGCACTGCCTTCGCCGGCTTCGAGAATCTCTCCGGCCAGGATTCCAGCAGCGACGCCTTCGTGTTCGCCACCCTGGGCGGCGTGACGGGAACGATCAGCGGCGGCACCGGTTCCCTCGACGGCTTCGCGGTAGCGGTCGGGACGGGCAGCCTGCTCGCGTTCCAGCCGGCGGGCGCGGATGCGGCCGACACGACCACCGTGTCCGGCAAGACCATCCACTACGCCGGCATGGACAGGTACAGCCCCTTCAGCGGTGACGACGCCAACCGCGTCATCACCGGCACGCTGTTCGACCGCAACATGGTGGTGGCGGACGTCAACCCGTTCACCACCGGCGCGATGCGGGTCAGCTTCACGGGCCTTTCGTTCACCGACGGTTCCACCTTCACCTTCGCCACGCCGACCGTTTCGCTGACGCTCGCCACCGGCACGGGCGGTGACGCCATCGTCGTCTCTTCGCTGGACGCCGGATTCTCGGCAAGCCGGCTGCAGTACGCGGCCGGCGTGCTGTCCGGGCAATTGCGGGCCACCGACGATGACGCCACGATCGCCCTGGGCAGCACGGAAGCTTCAGTCGACGGCGGGCTGATCATCACGCTGACGGTCAACGGCCACGCGCAGACTTTCGGCACCCTGGGCGCCGGCGTGCAACGCATCACGCTCGACGGCCGCGGCGGGGCCGACACCTTCACGCTGGACGAGGTCCTGCCCCTGCTCATAGATATTGCTGGCGGCGGCGGTGCAGATACGCTGGTCGGGCCGGAAGCCGGGATGCAATGGGAGGTCACGGGCGCCGACAGCGGCTCGGGCGCGGGCATCTCCAGCTTCGCTTCCATCGAGAACCTGCTGGGACGCGGCGGCGAGGATCGTTTCAACGTTCGCAGTGGCGGGTCCATCAGCGGCCTGGTCGACGGCGGCGGCGGCCTCGACATGCTGGTCGGGCCGGACGTGGACAGCACCTGGAGCCTGAGCGGGGCAGATGCCGGCACGCTCAATGGCAGCACCGATTTCACCGGCATCGAGAACCTGACCGGCGGCTTCGCGGCGGACACTTTCCAGGTGGGTGCGGCAGGTTCGTTGAGCGGTGTGCTCGATGGCGGCCTGGCCAAGGCGGTCGTCGAGGGCGGCCCCGCGGCGACGGACACGCTCGATTATTCGCTGTTCGGCTCCGCGGCCAGCGTGGACCTGGCCGCCCAGGCGGGCACGGCGATCCAGGCCTTCTCGCGCATCAACTTGTTCAAGGGCAGCAGCGCTGCCGACACCCTGACCGGCCCGGGCGAAGCGGGCGATCAGGTGACCTGGACCGTCAACGGCGCGAATGCCGGCGTGGTCAAGCTCAATGACGACCCCGACGGCGTCGGCTTCATCGGGTTCGAGAACCTGAGCGGCCAGGATGCGAGCAACGACACCTTCTTGTTCGGCCGCTTCGGCAGCCTGGGCGGGCTGCTCTCCGGCGGCACCGGTGCGGGCACCACCGATGGCTTCAAGGTGGCGGATGCCACCGTGACGCAGGGCTTCCAGCCGACGACGGACAACCAGGCCGGGACGATCACGCTCCTGGGCCGGACCATCGCCTATGCGGGCATGGATAAATACACGGTGCTCACCGGCAGCGCGGTCGATCGCAAGATCCTCGGCTCGATCTTCGACGACGACATCGTGCTCGAGGCCGACACGCCCGGCCGCATGAAGGTGACCTTCAACGGCCACACCTTCACCAGCGACGGCATCAATTTCAGCGGCACCTTCTTCTTCGACAGGCCGTCGAAATCGCTCACGATAGAGGGCGGCGGCGGTGGCGACACCATCACAGTCAAGTCGCTGGACGCCAACTTCGCCGCGGACCTGCTGCTGTACGGGAACAAGAGCGGCGCGCCGGCCCTGGAGCCGGACATCAATGCGGACGTGGTGCGCTTCGAGGGCGACGTCTACACCAAGGGCGGCTACCTCGAAGTCTTCGCCGACAAGATTTACGTCAACGCGGGCAAGACCCTCTCGACACTTACCGACCAGGCCGACCTCAGCACCGGCAACGACATCGTCTTCCGCGCCCGCCGCATCGGCACCACCGAAATCGAGAACCTGCTGCCCTCGGGCTACCTGTCCAAGAGCGTGGAGATCGACGTCGGCGCCAACGCCACCATCCGCGCGAGCGGCATCTACCTGGTGACGCAGGCCGAAGACCGCGCGCTGGCCGACACGCTGGGGCTCACCACGCTGGAATCCCAGCGCTTCCTCGACCCGGCGGTGAGCTTCCTGCAGGACCTGGTTGCCTTGCCGGTCAAGGTGCTGGTGAAGGCTTCCGAAGCCAAGGTCACGATCCACGAAGGCGCCAGGCTGCAGGCCGACGACGTGGTCGGCATCTACGCCACCGCCGCTTCGGATGCCAGCGCCCAGGCCAAGAGCCAGCTGTTCAGCATCGGCTATTCGCAGGCCGATGCGACGGCGACGATAGACATCCAGGACCACGTGCTGATCGAGGGCGGTGGCGCGATCAACATCACTTCGGACGCAAGCGCAACCGCGAGCATGTCGACCGAGACCTCGCGGGAAGAGCAGGGCAGCGTACCGGGCAAGAAGAGCGCGGGCTTCGCCGGTTCCCTGGCGGTGTCCTGGGCCCGGCTCACGTCGACGACCACGGTGGCGGCCACCGCCGAAGTCCACGGCGGCCGCACCGTCAACATCCGCGCGCTGGGCGAAACCGAGTCCGAGGCGGAAGCCGAATCGGGCCTGTACGCCGACGGCACCGCCGCACTGGCGATTGCGCTGCAGTTCTCCACCGCCGACATCCTGTCGCAAGTCGCCGGCAAGGTCACCGCCGATATGAACACCGTCGGCGGCGAGGTCGTCAAGTTCGAGTTCGACCCCACCGTCGCCGCGGCGGGCATGAAGAGCAACCAGGTCAGCACGCGGCTGGTCGCGGGCGACACCGTCCAGGTCCTCACGGAAGTGCCGGTCTCCGCCACGGACGACCCGCGCTGGTCCGACCTGCTGATGCCGGCCAACACCGTGTTCCGCTACATCGGGCCCGACATCAACGGCGCGGTGAACCTCGCGACCCAGAACTACCGCGATCCCACCAAATGGGTGGTGACCTCCGAACCCTGGGGCTACGTCGACACGGTGAACAACCGGATCTCGGTGCACAACGCCGAGAACGAAGCCAACAACTGGGTGGTCGTCACCGAAGACACGGCCGACTATTCGCCGCGCCGGGGCAACAGCATAGGCGGTCTCGACCGGGGGCAGACCTACGTGATCATCGCCCTCGAGGACGATCCGCTCACCGCCGTCGACGAGAGCCACTACGTCAAGCTGGCGCGCACCGAGGGCCAGGCGATAGCCGGCCAGGCCATCGACCTGACCAATGAGGTGCTGGCCCCCACCAGCACGCTCACCCGCACCTTCACCGCGGCCGACGTCCAGGACGACAAGATCACCCTCAACGGCATCGGCAATACCTTCGAGCTGGGCCAGGCGGTGATCTACCGCGAGGTGGGGCACGACGCCAACGACACCCTGTACGACAGCGAGAACCCGGACGGAACGCCGGAACTGGGCGCGGACGGAAAGCAGGTCAAGCGCTGGCGGGATCCCGACGGGGTGATCGACAAGATGATCTACACGCCGAAGATCGTTGGGCTGGAGCACGGCAGCCAGTACTACGTGATGACCGGCGTCGACCAGTTCAACCTGATCGGCGACCAGCGCCTGGTCAACAAGCAGGTACTGCAGCTCGGCGCGCTGGAAAACGAGACCCGCGGCGGCATCGCCCGCGTGAAGCTGGGTACGGTGGATCCCAATTCCTCCTTCACCCTCAGTGCCACCCACATCCTCGACTCGACCTTCCTCACCTTCGGCATCGGCTCGGCGCTCAACGCCACCGACACCGTGTCGGCCACCGCCGGCTTCTCCAAGGAAAACGTGGACGACCCGGACGACGACGACGACGGCGGCTTCGACTGGGGCAGCAGCGTCTTCGACAACATCTTCAACAAGGCGTCCGAGAAGTACAGCCAGAACAAGGGCGCCGGCGGCGCCAACGGCAAGGCCTCTCTGCAGGTGGCAGGCGCGCTTGCCTTCTCCTACACCGACCACGACGTCAAGACCCTGATCAAGGGCACGGCCGACCTCAACTCCAACGACGACATGGAGCTGACCTCCGGCATCACCGAGAAACTGACGATCTCGGCCGAAAGCACCGGCGAGGAGCAGCCGGGCAAGAAGGACGACAAGGGCAAAGCCGCCGCCAACACCTCCGCCGACAACAGCATCAGCGCCGCCATCGCCGTCGGCGTCGTGAACAACGCATCGCGCGCCATCATCGAAAGCGGCGCCCATCTCGACTCGATGCGCGCCCTGCGCCTGCTGTCGGGCGTGACCTATCCCTTCCTGACCCGGCCCGACGAATTCGTGCCGACCTCGGTCGGCGAGCTGACCGACAGTCTGACCAGCGAGGGCTTCGACTTCCTCAACAGCTACCTGGACGGCACCGGCGGCCTGAAGTCGCTGTTCAACACCTGGACGCGCAGCACCACTTCGTCCGACAAGATGGCCATCGCCGGCTCCATCAACGTCCTGTCCTTCACCAACGTCGCCGAGTCCATCGTCCACGCGGAAGCGATCATCAACCAGGACCCGTTCTACCGGCCCGACCCGCGCTTCTACCTGAAAGAGGGCGATCCCGGCTACGACCCCGACTACGCGCCCGATGCCGGGGACGAGCATGGCAACGACAACATCACGCATAGCGCCAACGCCAACAACGTCGACGAGCACGTGGTGTCGATCGAGGCCACGAACTACATGCAGTTCATGAACGTGACCGGCGTGTTCGGCTTCCACCTTCCCAGCGTGGAACTGAGCGAGCCGGTGACTTTCGCCGCCAACGGCATCGACGACGCGGACATGTCCTTCGACGCCAAACTGACACCCACCCGGGGCGGCAAGGGCGGGGTGGGCGGCGCGATCTTCCTGGAGTTCCTCGACAACACGACGCACGCGGTGGTCGAGAGCGGCGTCAAGCTCTATAGCGGCAAGCAATCGGGCCTGAACATCAAGGCCGAGGAAGCCATCATGGGCTTCGCCTTCTCGCAGGCGGGCGCCGATGCCGGCAAGGTGGCCGTGGGCGGCACCTTCTCCTATTACCAGCAGGAAAGCGACACGCTCGCGCACCTGCAGGCGGGATCGGAGATCACCGGCGGCCGGGTCGACGTCTACGCCGGCAGCCTGGACACCCAGATCAACTGGGCCGGCGGCGTGGCCAAGAGCGAGGCCATAGGCGCGGGCATCTCGGTGGCGATCAACAACATGGACCGCAAGACGCGCGCCGTGATCGGCGAGCTCGAGGACACGGCGGGCACCGGCATCACCGGCGATTCGACGATCGACGTGGTCGGCACCGTGACCGCGCGGGCCAGCGTGGCCGGTGGGCTGTATGCCTTCACCGTGGCCGGCGCCCTTGCCAATGCCAAGGAGAAGGACGAACCCGACAACTCGGCGGGGCCCGAGGACGACGATCCGCTGGACGGCGTCTCGCTGCCGCGGCTGTTCGACGAGGACCCGCCGTCCGAGGAGGCCCAGCAGAAGAAGGCCGGCACGGGCGTGGCGATCGCCGCCGCCGTGGCCATCAACCTCATCACCGACGTCACCCAGGCTTCGCTGTCCGACGCCATCGTCACCGCCGACGCCGTCGACATCAAGGCCAACAACCGCAACGACATCATCTCGGCCACTGGCGGCCTGGCCTTTGCCAGGACCGATGCCGGCGGCAAGGCCGCATCGCTGGCCGGCGCCTTCAGCTACAACGAGATAGCCGCCACCACCAACGCCTTCGTCCGCGACTCCAACATCACGCTGCGCAGCGTCGCCTTCGACGACGACGGCTTCGTCGTCGAAACCGCCACCCAGCGCTTCTCGCTCACCGCCGACAACCTGTCCCACGTCTGGACGCTGGCGGCTGGCGGCGCGGGCGCCGTCGCCAGCGGCGGCACGGCGACCACGGGCAACACCTTCACCCTGTCGCTGGCCGGTTCGGTCTCGCTGAACACGTTGACGGGCAGCACCCGGGCCAGCCTGATCGACAGCACCCTGAACCTGGGTGCCGGCCTCGCGGCCAGCGACGTGCGCGTGCGCGCCACCGACGATTCGGACATCCTCGCGATCGCGGGCAGCCTGTCCCTGTCCATTGCCTCGGGGGCTCAAGGCGGTGCCACCGCGCTGTCCGCCGGCGCGGCGATCGCGGTCAACAAGATCGTCAGCGACACCGATGCGCTGGTCCAGCAGAGCGTCATCGACTGGGCCGGCGCGGCCAGCGGCGGCCTGACCGTCGAGGCGACGTCCCGCGGCAGCATCCGGGCGTATACGGTGGCCGGGGCCCTGGCCGCGGCCGTGGCCAAGCAGCAGGGCAGCGGCGTTGCCGGCTCTGGCGCCGGCTCGGGTTCCGTCAACCAGGTCGACGCCGACACCACGGCGACCCTGCGCCACAGCACCGTCGATGCGGGCGGGCCGGTCACCGTCCACGCGGACAACACGACGCAGATCACCGCCGCCGCGGGCGCCATCGCGGTCTCCTTCGCCCGGGCCGGCACCGGCACCGCGGCCGCGGTCGCGATTGGTGCGTCCTTCGCCATCAACAACCTCGACGGCGATGGCGACGGCAACCTGGTCTGGGCCGACGTCGACCACTCGACGGTCACGGCGCGCGGCGGCATCACGGTCGAAGCGGAGATGCTGGCGGGCATCTTCTCGCTTGGCATAGGCGCAGCCGGCAGCCTGGCGAGCTCGCAGGGCGCCGGTGTCGCGGTTGCCGCGGCCGGCTCGGTCGGCGTCAACAACATCCGCAACAGCACGCAGGCGCGGGTGCGCAACGGCAGCACCCTCACCACGGCCGCTGGCAGTGGCGGCGCCATCAGCGTGAGGGCGGACGACAACTCCTGGATCGACGCCACCGCCGGCGCCGCGGCGATCTCGATCGCATTGACGCAGAAGACGGCCGTCGCGCCGGCTCTCGGCATCTCGCTCACTTTCAACGCCATAGAGAACACGACCCGGGCGGCGGTCGAGGACTCCGACCTGCGCTCGAACGGCACGATCACGGTCTCGGCGGAGAGCGACGCCAGGATCGATTCGCTGGCCTTCGGTATCGCCGTCGGCATGGCCATCAGCGGCAACGCCAGCGCGATCTCCGTCGGCGCCACCGGCGCCCTGGGCTTCAACGAGATCGACAACCTGGTCGAGGCGACGGTCCGCAACTCCGCTCCCGGCGGCGCGGCCACCGTCGTCAGCGACGGCGCCTTCAGCGTCACCGCGCGGGACGATTCGATCAGCCACGCGATCGCCGTCGCCGCATCGCTGGGCATCTCGGGCACCACCAACGCGACCAGCGTCTCGGTGGCGGTCGGCCTGGCCCTGGCCCACAACCGGCTCGACAAGGACGTCACGGCCAGTATCGCCAACCTGTCCAGCGTGCTCACGAACGGCGGCGACATCGTCGTCAGCGCCAGCGACGGATCCGAGATCGAGGTGTCCTCCTTCGCCGCCGGCGTCTCGGTCTCGGTCGGCTCCGGCACCAGCGTAGGCGTGGCCGGCGGGGCCTCGGAATCGACCAACGTCATCCTCTCGCGCACCAATGCCTACGTGCAGAACAGCGCCCTGGGCAGCGCGGCCCAGAAGGTCGGCAAGGTCGACCTCGACGCGGACAGCAGCTCGACGATCGATGCCAACGTGGGCGCCGTGGCGGCCGCGCTTTCCTTCGGCAAGACGGCCGTCGGCGTCGCCATCGGCATCGGGGTGGCGCGCAACTTCATAGGCTGGGATCCCGCCGGCGCGGTCGTCACCGGCACTGTGCTGGACAACGACCGCACCGTGGCCAGCCTGTCCGCAGGCACCAAGGTCCGCATCGTCGAAGGCGCCCTGGCCGGTGAGGTCTACGAATACATCGGCCCCACCGTCAGCGACGGCGACACGGTGGCGGACGGCGCGCAGCCCGTCGACCTGCGCATCCAGCAATACCGCGACGTGACTTCGTGGAAGCACGTGAGCGCGGGCGCAAACGCGGCCCAGGTCCGGGCCTACCTGCTGGACACCAGCGTCCAGGCGACCGGCGCCGTGACCGTCGACGCCCGTTCGACGCAGGACATCGACGCCCTGGTGGTCGCCGGCGCCATCGGCATCAGCGGCGGCGCCACTACCGGCATCGCCGTCAGCGGCGCAGGCGTCTACTCGGAAAACAAGGTCAAGACCCAGGTCAAGGCCTACATCGATGGCGATGGCAACGCCGGGGCCACCGATGGCATCAGGGCGGCCAGCATTCATGTGCAGGCCGACGACGCCTCGGGCATCCATGCCATCGCCGCCGCCGGCTCCATTGCCGCCGGTTTCGGCAGCACCGCCGGCGTGGCGGTCTCGCTCGGCCTGTCGCTGGCCTTCAACGAAGTGGCGAACGAGGTCGAGTCCTTCATCCGCAACGCGGACGAGGGCGTTACCACGTCCAGCGGCGACATCTCGCTGTCGTCCAGCGCCCGTGGCCGGCCGCTGTTCGACCTGGCGCTGGCGGGGCTGAGCTTCACCGTCGCCGAACTGCATGACGCTTCGGAGCAGGCGATCGATGATCCGTCGACCGGCCCGGACGAGTCGGGCCTGGACACCGCCGGCGACGACGTGATCGAAGCCAAGGTGCGCGCTGCGTTCGCAGTCCGCGGCGAGACGATGCGGGGAGACCTGCGCATCGCCGAACTGGTCGAGGGCCAGCGCTGGGTGCTGAACACCGAGGGCGCGTCCTACCTGGTCGAGCGGGTCGGCGCCCTGTTGAAGGTGTCCAAGGCCACCATCGACGCCGTCTCGGTGGCGGCGTCGGTCGCGCTCGGCTTCGGCAGCACCGCCGGCGTCGCCTTTGCCGGCGCGGGCGCCGTGGCCAGCAACGTGGTCCTGTCCAAGGCCAACGCATTCGTCCAGGCCAGCGACCTCGACAGCGCCGGGAACGTTGTCCTCGATGCGTCCAGCACCAGCGGTATCGTAGCCACGGTGGTGGCGGCCTCCGCCGCCGTCGGGGGCGGCGGCACCGCCGGCGTCGGCGCGTCGATCGGCGTGGCCATCTCGCACAACTACATCGGCTACCAGGCCGATGGCACCCCGTCGCCCGCGGAGGTCCGCGCCTACGTCCTGGATTCGAGCGTGGAAGCGGACGGCGACCTGGTGCTGAGGGCAGTGGCCGACCAGGAAATCGACGCAGTCGTCATTGCCGGCTCGGTCGCCGTAGGCGCCGGCGGCACCGCGGGCATAGGCGCCAGCGGTACAGGTGTGGAAGCCGCCAACCGCATCAACGTAACGGTCGAGGCCTCGATCACCGGCGATGGCACGGACGGCATCCGCGCCGACAGCATCACCTTGACCGCGCAGGACACTTCCAGCATTTCGTCGTTGGCTGGCGCGGCTTCGCTCGCTGCCGCCTTCTCTGGCACCGTGGGCGTCGCGCTGTCGATCGGCGTCTCGCTGGCGCACAACACCATTGCCAGCACCGTCGAAGCCTTCATCGCAAACGCCGACGACGGCGTGACCAGCACCGTAGGCGACATCACGCTCAGCGCAACGGAAGACGCCACCATAGACAGCGTCTCCTTCGCCGCCGCGCTCTCGGTCGGCATCTCGGGTACCGTCGGTGCCGGCGTGGCCGGCGCCGGGGCCGAGGCGACCAACGTCATCCTGACCACCACGAGCGCCTACGTGCGCGCCAGCGTGCTTTCCAGCGCCGGCGACCTGGGCGTCGAGGCGTCCAACACCTCCTCCATAGACGCCACCATCGTCGCCGCCGCGGTCTCCGTGGGCGTAGGCGGCACGGTCGGCATCGGGGCTTCGATAGGCGCCGCGCTTGCCACCAACCTGGTGGGTTTCACCGAAGCCGGCCCGCGCCAGGCGGCAGTTGTCCAGGCCTTCCTGGAAAACACCAGCGTGCTCGATGCCGATGACCTCGACATCAGCGCCATCAGCGACCTGAGCGTGCATGCCATCGTGCTTGCCGGCTCCGTGGCCATCGCCGGCGGCACGGTCGGCGTCGGCCTGGCGGGAGCCGGAGCCAGCAGCAAGAACCGCATCGGCGCCGACGTCAAGGCTTATATCGCCGGCGACGGCGCCTTGGGCATCACGGCCGGCAGCCTGACCGTGGAGGCCGAGGACAGCTCCTTCATCAGCGCCGACACCGGCGCCGCGGCCGTCGCCGCCTCCTTCGGCGTGGCCGGCGCCTCCGTGTCGGTGGGCGTCGCGATCGCGGAAAACGAGATCGACAACGCGGTCGATGCCTACATCAGCGGCGCATCGGACCTCAGCACCACCAGCGGCGGCATTTCGGTCACCGCAGACGAAACCGCGACCATCCGCTCGCTGACGGCGGCGGCCAGCGTTGCGGTCAGCATCACCATCGGCGGCTCGGTCGCAGCTGCGGTGACCATGGCGACCAACACGCTCACCAGCAGCGTCACGGCCTCCATCGCCGATTCCGGCGACGTGCAGTCGGCCGGCGGCGTCACGGTGGCCGCGGAAGACACCTCCAGCGTCTCGGCCGAAGTACTGTCGGTGGCACTGAGCGTGGGGCTGATCAGCCTTGCCGCCGGCGTGGTGACGGTCGACAACGCCATCGGCAATGACGTCACGGCCTTCCTGGAGGATTCGAACGTGACGGCGGGCGGCGCCGGCGACATCAGCGTCACCGCGAGCTCGCATCCCACCATCACGTCGACCGCCACCGTCGGCGCCGTCTCTTTCGGCCTCGGCATCGCGGGCGCGGGCGGCGTTTCGAAGACCACCATCGACGGCGACACCGAGGCCTACGTCGACGGCGGGACGTTGACGGCTCTTGGCGACGACGTCACGGTGACGGCGGATTCCACCTCCACGGCGACTCCGCTGATCCAGGGGCTGTCGGCCGGCCTGGCGGCGGTGTCCGTCATGAGCGCGGACGCCACCATTGCCGGCCAGACCCGGGCCTGGGCCGGGGGCGCCACCACGGTTGCCGCCAGCAAGCTCGACCTGGCGGCAACCGACCTGACCTCGGCCACGCCGGTGTCGCGCATCGCCGGCGGCGGCGTCTTCTCCATCGAGGTGACCAACTCCGTCCTCGACGTCTCGCGCGATACCGTGGCGGAAGTGGTCACCGGCGCGGACATCGACATCGGCGCCGGCGAACTGAGCCTGCTGGCCAGCTCCCACAGCTCGGGCAACAGCTCCGCCTCCAGCGCCACGGGCTCTGCCATCCGGGTCGGCCTGCTCACCGTCGACAGCACGGTCGAAGGCGAGACGCGGGCTGCCATCCAGAGCGGCGCCACGGTGCGCGCGGCCGGCGGTGCCGTGTCTGTCACGGCCCTGGGCGACAACGCCGCGGACGCGACTGTCAACAGCTTCGGCGTCGGCATCCTTTTGACCGTCGGGGTCAGCAAGCCGACGGCCGAAGTGACGGCCACGACCGAGGCGGCCGCCCGCGGCAACATCATCGGCTCCATGCCGGGCCAGCGCGCCGGCAACGTCACCGTACTGGCGCAGGCGAACGACCGCGCCACCGCCGGCGCCATCACCGACGGTGGCGGCGCGGTCTCGGTGGACACCCAGAACGTGGAAGCGAGCGCCGCGTCGACGGTGACGGCCGCCGGCGGCGGCACCATCCTGTCCGGTGGCAGCATCTCCATCCAGGCCTTCGGCCGCACCGATGCCGACGCCTCGTCGAAGAGCACCTCCGGCGGCGTGGTCGCCGTCACTTCGATGACGGCCAGCGCCTCGGCGGACCCGACCGTCAATGCCAGCATCGACGCCGGCGCCATCCTCGAAGCCGGGCAGGGCGTGACAGTGACTGCTGTGCACGGCGAGGACCCGCCGGTCTACTCCGACGGCAGCTTCGACGCCGTGGCCGACGTGGAACCGGGGCCCAACACCATCCGGTTCGCCAACAACCACGGCCTGCTGACGGGCGACACGGTGGTCTACGACCGCGCCGGCAACACTGCCGTAGGCGGCCTCACCACCGGCCGCACCTATGGCGTGATCGTGTCCAATGCCACCACCCTGCAGCTGGGTGGCACCTTCTCCTCCTTCGCGGGCAACGGCACCACGCCGCGCATAGACCTGGACCGCGACACCATCACCTTCGCCGGCGTGCACAACCTGCAGGACGGCGACCGGGTGCTCTATGCCGCGGAGCCGGGCTCGGCGGTGGTCGGAGGGCTGGTCAGCGGCCAGGCCTACCTGGTCAAGCGGGTCGACGCCTACAGCATCAAGCTCGCCGCCCCCGCCGGGTATGCGGCGCCCAAGGCCTTCAGCGGCGCGTCGATCGCGGCGGACGTGATCACGCTTGCCGGCCACGGCTTTACCGACGGCCAGGCCGTCACTTACCGGGCGCCGCCGGCCGCCAGCTTCGCCACGGGCCGCGTCGACGACGCCACCGACACGATAGGGCTGGCCCCGGGCCACGGCTTCGTGACCGGCGACGAGGTGGTCTACCGCAGCAACGGCGCCGTGATCGGCGGCCTGGTCGATGGTGGCCGCTACTTCGTCATCGTCACGGCCTCCGGCATCCAGCTCGCCGCGAGCCACGACGAAGCCACCGGCGTGCCGGCCGATCCTTCGGCGACCCCGCCGGTCGACGAAATCCCGGTCACGCCCATCGCGCTCACGCCGTCCGCCGCGACTGCCGCCCAGGACGACCTGCACAGCCTGCGCAAGGTCGCCAACCAGGCGATCGGCGGCCTGGTCGACGGCCAGACCTATTACGTGGACCTCGTCACCGGCCAGCCGACGAAGTTCAGGCTGCTGGACGGCGCGGGCCAGGTCGTTGCGCTCAATCCGCTCGACCCGGTCACCGGCGCCGTGCTCACGGGCAACAGCACGCTGGGCACCGAGAGCGTGGACCTCACCAACGCCGGCAGCGGCAACCACCGCCTCGTCATCGACATCCTGGCGGACGGCACCGGCACCCAGCGCTTCGACGGCATCGGCGGCGCCCGGGCGCTGGCGGGCGCGCCCTCGGGCGACGGCGTGGTCACCTCGTCGGCCAGCGGCTCCAGCGGCGGCGTGGTGCGGGTCACCAATTCCAACGTGGACGCCAGCACGACGCCCACCGTCAACGTCACCGTGGGTGCGGGCGCGCGCATCGTGGCGCAGGACATAACCATCGGCGGCACCGCCAAGGCGAACGTGACGGCCACCTCCGCCAACAGCGGCGGCGGCCTGGTGTCGGTGGGCAATGCCCAGGCCGCCATCACCGTCGATGCCGACAGCGCGGTCAGCATAGGCGCCGGTGCGGTGCTGCAGGCGAGCAACGACCTGCTGGTCACCTCGTTCACCGACATCAATGCCGGCGTGCTGGCGCAGAGCGACGGCGGCGGGCTGGTGGATTTCGCGGATGCGGACGTCACGGCCACCATCACCTACAGCGCCACGCTCGACGTGCTCGCCGGTGCCCAGCTGGCGGCCGACGACGACCTGACGCTGGACGCGCGCAGCGCGCTCGACGCCCATGCGACCTCGATCGCCGACTCCGCCGGGCTCGGCTCCAGCGCCGGCACCGTCGCCGACCTCGACGTCGGCACGGCGAGCGAGCGGGCCCTGACCCGCACCAGCCTCGGCGCCGGCGCCCGGCTGGAGGGCGGCACCGTGCTGGTACGCGCCCGTGCGAGCGACCTCGAAGCCCATGCCTCGGCCGAGGCCGACTCGGGCGGGGCGGTGGCGGATGCCTCGGCGAAAGGGCTGGTCGACGTGTTCGACCGGGTGGAACTGGCGCTGGCCTCCGGCGCCTCGGTGCTGGGCGACGTGGTCACCCTGGCCGCCAGCCACAGCGGCGTGGACATCAAGTCGCGCGGGGACGCCGACACCGACGGGCTGTACGCGGATGCGGCGGCCACGGCGCGCTCCAACTACGACAGCGAAAACGTGGTCACGACCGCCAGCGGCGCGTCGGTCGCGGCGCGCGAGTTGTTCGTCAACGCGGCCCAGTCCATCGACCGCTACGAACGCAGCCTGTTCACCGGTGTCGACGTGTTCGGCAACAAGAACCCCACCGTGGAAGGTGACTTCAACGCCCGCCGGTCCATCGAATGGAACGGCGACGTCATCCTGCTGGCGCAGAAGGCGCCCCGGCTGCTGGTGGACGCCAACGGCCTGGTGGTGGAAGCCGTGGACATCACGGTCGATGGCCACGGGCAGGGCTATGTCGTCGCCGGCAACACCATCGTCGTCGACGACATCGTCAACGGCAGCGATGCCGGCCAGGCGACGTTCACGGTGAACGACGTAGTGAGCGCGCCCGCGGGCGTGATGAGCGGCTCCGGCGGCACCGTCTACACCAGCACCACCTTCGACAAGGTGTCCATCACCAACCTGTCGGACAAGCACCTGGTGCTGAACGACATCAACGTCGCCAATCCGGCGGCCCGCGGCAGTGTCACGCTGGCCGCGCAGCAGGTGAGCCTGCGCTTCGACGTGGGCAACACCGGCACCGCCGCCGACATCGCCGTGCTGAACGACGGCGACGGCGACGTCTGGCTGAACGGGCTGATCGACAACGCCGTCGGCCGCACGGCCATCGACAACACTGGCGGCGCGATCGTCAATGCCTCGCCGGCCGGCAGCATCCGCACCAACGCGCTGTCGCTCTCCGCGGGTGGCGCCATCGGCGCTTCGACCAGCCGGTTGGCGGTGGACCTGGTGCGCAGCGTTGGCCGGGAAACGGCGTTGACCGCCGACGCGGGCGGCAGCGCGTGGCTGGAACTCGAAGGCCATTTGCGCGCAACCCTGCCAGGCGATCCCACTTTCAACGCCGACCGTGTCTCCGCCGGCGGCGACGTCGACATCCGGCTGCTGGCCACCGTGCAGGACGAGGAGCCGACCGGAACCCAGGGCGCGCTGCGCGTCACCGAGAACGGCGTCATCGACTTTTTCTTCAACCACTTCAAGCCGGATGCCACGGTGCACAACGACGTGACGAACGCCGACGAGGTGGTAAAGCGTCCGCTGGACCGCTCGCTGTATTCGACCGGCGGCAGCACGACCCTGGACAGCGCCTGGGACTTCCGCGACGGCGCGGCCAATTCGCTGGCCGGCCTCATTGCCGGCGGCAACATCACCATCGCCGCGGCGGCCCCGGCTGCCGACCAGCCCATCCTCCACATCCGCGCCAACACCGACCTGCTCGGGACCGGCCACGTCGACGCCGCCAGCAACGGCGACATCACGCTGGACGAACTGGCCGGCGACCTGCGGATCGGCACCATACGCTCCAACGCCGGGGACGTGGCGCTGGCAGCGGCTGGGTCGCTCTACGACGTGGCCGGCGGCAACGTGGACACCGCCTGGGTGACGGGCAACTCGGTTTCCGTCAGCGCGCGCGGCGGCGCCATCGGCAGCCCGGCGAACGCCCTGGAGATCGATTCCTCCAGCCAGGCCGACGGCCTGGTGGACGGCCTGGCGCACGACAGCGTGTTCCTGCGCGAAACGCTGGGCGACCTGCGCCTGGGCGGGATCGCGTCGCAGTACGGCGACATGCAGCTTCTCACGCTGGCCGGCTCCATGCTCGATGGCGCGGCCGACATGGAGGCCGACCTCCAGGCGCGGAACATCGACCTGCTCGCCATCGGCGGCGGCGTCGGCACGGCAGACGAGTCGGTCGAGGTCTACGGCGCCGGGGTCGGCCAGGAGCAGAACACCCTGGAGCTGAACGAAGCCGTGCCCGGCGTTGGCCGCCTGTTCGTGGACGCCGAGGGCGACGTCAACCTGACCGAGGCCTACGGCGCGCTGAATGTGCTGAAGGTCACTTCGGACGCGGGCAGCATCCGGCTTGCCAGCTACGACACGGTCCTGGCCGGCGAGGACATCAGGCTGCTGGCCGCTGGCGGCCAGACCCTGGCCGGCGAGGCGGTCGCCAGCGCGCTGGTGTCCGCACCCCTGGCGGTCACGCTGGACGCGGGCGACGACATCGACCTGCCGGCGACGGCCCTGGTCGAAAGCGCGCTGTCGGTGCTGATCCAGGGCGACGCGCAGGCGGGCGACGGCGATCCGAGCACCGGCACCACCATCGACATCCGCGGCGACGTGCGCGCGCCGACGGTGGAGATCGCCGGCGGCGCCAACCTCGACTTCCTGCAGATCAACACGCTGGCCGGCATCAACGCTGCCGGCGTCACCACCGTGCGCGGGCACGAGGGCAGCGACCGCATCTTCATCCGCGCGCTCGCCGGCACCACCACGCTGCTGGGCGACGACGGCGCCGACCGCTTCTTCCTTTCGAGCAATGCCAGCAAAGCGCTGTTCAGCGGCGGCGGCTTCTACGACGACCGCATCGATCCGCTGGCGGCCAACATGCCCCTGAGCGGCAACCTGGCGCATCTCGGTGGCCTCGTGATCGACACGGGGCCCGGCGGCAACCAGGGCACCGTGGACGCGATCTACCTGAGCGCCGACGACGCGGCCGGCCCGCTGGTGGGCAGCCTGGAAACCCGGTCCGGGCAGAACGTCGTGGCCGGCCTCGGCATGGCCGGCACCATCGCCTACACCGCCGGCACCCAGGCGGTGCTGGTGATCGAGCTGGGCGGCTACGCCGACACCTTCCACGTGAAGCAAGTGGCCAGCAACATCGTGGCCTACGTGGACGGCGCCGGTGGCGACGACACGCTGGAAGCCGGCAACGACGCCGGCCTGCTGACGGGCATCGCCGGCATCTTCGGCTTCGTCGGCGGCGCCGGCCACGACACGATGAACGTGCACGGCAGCGCCACCGGTGGCGGGCAGCTGAGCGCGATCGGCGTGACCGGCATGGGAATGGGCACCAACCAGATGGTGGCCGTGCACAACGAGTCCTTCGGCGCCCGCTTCAACCTGAACGACCCGTCCTATCCGGCGGCGTTGTACTACGGCCGCCGCATCCTGCTGGACGGCGCCGAGACCATCTCGACGACGGTGGAAGCGGTCAACGTCCTGCTCGGTGGCGGCGACGACGTCTTCAGCGTCGACGGCACGGCGCAGGGCGTGGCAAGTTACGTCGACGGCGGCGGCGGCGACGACGCCATCACCGTGGGTGCGACGCTGACCGGCCTGCACCCGACCCGCCTGCGCACGGTGGCCGGCGTCGGCGGTGCGCTGCTGCTCGAAGGCGGCGCCGGCAGCGACACGCTGAAGGTCGACGACTCGGGCAACGACACGGCCAGCGTCGGCACGCTGGCCGGCACCGTGGTGAGCGGGCTCGGCATGGGCGGCTCCATCACCTTCGGCTCCCCCGACAAGCTGGTGATCGCGCTGGGCGTCGGCGCCGACCGCTTCTACGTCCCGGCTACGACGGCCGGCTACACCATCGACCTGTTGGCCGGAACCGGCAAGGACGACATCTACCTTGGCACCGTCCAGGGCGCCGAGCACGGGGGCTCGCTGGCCGGCCTGCAGGGCGTGCTGCACCTGGACGGCCAGGGCCCGGAGGCCGAGGACGCGCTCTACATCAACGACCAGGGCGAGACGGCGGGCCAGGACTTCACCATCAGCAACGTTCTCGAAGCCCCGGTGACGCTGGACGAGGGCGGCACCTGGCGCTTCGACACGACCACGGTCGAACGCAGCGGCATGCAGGCCTTCGACTACCGCCGCTTCGAGAACGTCATCCTCAACGCCGGCGGCGGCGACGACCAGGTCAAGCTCCAGGCCACCCACAGGGAGCAGGCGACCCAGGGCAAGAACTCCACCTTCACGGTGAACGCCGGCGGCGGCGACGACACCATCAACATCGGTGAACCCGACGGCGTGGGCGGCTATTCGCTGGCGCGCTTTGCCATCGACCTCCAGGCACCGACGGCGGACAGCATCCGCGGCATCCCGGTCATGGTGAACGGCGGGGCAGGCTACGACGTTGTGCACTTCAAGGACACTTCGGCCACCGCCAGCACCAATCTCGCCTTCATCAGCAAGACCTTCGCGCAGATATTCCCCAGCGCGGCCAATTCGCAGGTGGCCGAACCCTTCTGGGTCAATACCTTCGTCGATGCCTTCGGCGACAACCCCGAGTTCGGCAGCACCGGGCAACGCCTGTACTCCACCGTGGTGCTGGCGCACGCCGGCCAGGAGGAACCGCTCAACGTCAATGCCCGCGACAGCGAACACGTGAAGGTTTCCCTTGGAACGGGGGCCGACGTCATCCAGCTGTTCGACGGGGTCTATCCGAACGACATCACGGTGTATGCCGGCGACGGCAACGACACCTTCAACATCGACGACGGCGTCGACAACCGCAGGCACGTCGCCATCCTGAACGGCGAAGACGGCGACGACCTGCTGTTCGCCCGCTTCGACCAGCAGGTGCCCAATGCGCAGGTGTTCGTCGAATACAACGGCGGAACCCACCGCACGCTGGGCGACACGCTGCGCGTGGCCGGCAACGGCCTCGCCTCGGGTACCTACACGCCGAGCAGCACGGTGGCGCATGCCGGGCTGGTGGCGGTGGCGGGCAACCAGTTCAACTTCACCGGCGTGGAACCGCTGGTGGTCCACGGCCTGTCCGACTTCCGTGTGCTGACGCCCGACGACGCCGCGGCCAACCTGGCCATCGACTCGGTCAACGTCGCCGACCTCAACCTGACCAGCCTCGTCCTGCACGCGGTGACGGTCGAAGGCGTCGTCAGCTGGACGCAGCAGCCGGCCCTGGAGCCGGCCGGCAGGTCGGAAACCAAGCACAGCGGGCAGGCGGTCGCCCTCAGCGGCAACACCATGGTCGTCGGCGCCGACGTCGACGGCTCGAGCAGCGGCGTGGTGTTCGTCTACACCTGGAACGGCAGCGCCTGGGTGGAACAGGCGAAGCTGTATGCCGGCGACCGCGCCAACGGCGGCGGCCACGGCTTCGGCGAGGCCGTCGGCCTGGACGGCGACCTGCTGGTCGTCGGCG
>JAQGMU010000148.1 GCA_028292195.1 Ramlibacter sp.
CGTACGCCTTCGCTTCCTCGGCGTCGAGGAAGTAGTCGCGCTCGGTATCGCGCGCCACTTTTTCCAGCGGCTGCCCGGTGCGTTCGGCCAGGATGCGGTTCATCGTGTCCTTGGTCTTGAGGATGTCGCGCGCATGGATCTCGATGTCGGTCGCCTGGCCCTGCGCGCCGCCCAGCACCTGGTGAATCATGACCTTGGAGTTGGGCAGCGAGAAGCGCTTGCCCTTCGCACCCGCTGCGAGCAGGAACGCACCCATGCTCGCGGCCATGCCGGTGCACAGGGTGGAGACGTCGGGCTTGATGAAATTCATCGTGTCGTAGATCGCCATGCCGGCGCTCACGCTGCCGCCCGGCGAGTTGATGTAGAACGAGATGTCCTTGTCCGGGTTTTCGATTTCCAGGAACAGCAGCTGCGCCACCACGAGGTTGGCCGTCTGTTCATTCACGGGGCCCACCATGAAGATCACGCGCTCGCGCAACAGGCGCGAGTAGATGTCGTACGACCGCTCGCCGCGGCCGGACTGCTCGATGACGATGGGCACCAGGCCTAGGGCTTGGGTGTCGAGTGCGCTCATTGGGAATCGCTCCGTTGTATGGCTGTACTTTAGCCTGAATGGAAATGGGGCCGGGGTGGCCTTTCGCAAGACCACCTCGGCCCCATGTCGTCGCCGGGGCGCTGGGGTTACACCCCAGCCTACATCGGCTGGGCGCTGGGGTTACACCCCAGCCTACATCGGCTACATCGGCACGTAGGCTGGGGTGCAACCCCAGCTGCGGCAATTACCCCTGTTGGCCCATCAGCTCGTCGAACTCGACCTTCTTCTCCACGGTCTTCGCCTTGGACAGGATGTAGTCGGTGACGTTGTTCTCGATCACGATCGCCTCGACTTCCGCCATGCGGCGGTTGTCGCCGTAGTACCAGCGCACCACGTCGGCCGGGCGCTCATAGCTGGCCGCCAGTTCGTCGATGTGCTGCTTGATCTGGTCCGGCTTGGCTTCCAGGCCGTTGGAGCGCACCAGTTCGGCGACCACCAGCCCCAGGCGCACGCGGCGCTCGGCCTGCGGGCGGACGATGTCTTCCGGAATCGGCAGCTTCTCCACGTCCTTCAGGCCGCGCTGCTTCAGTTCGTCGCGCTGGCCCTGGATCAGGCGGTCGATCTCGTTCTGCACGATCGACTTGGGCAGGTCGAGCTCGGCCTTGGACACCAGTGCGTCCATCGCGGCCTGCTTGTTGCGCGCGAGCAGGCGGAACTTCACTTCGCGCTCGAGGTTCTTGCGGATGTCGGCGCGCAGGCCGTCGACGGTGGCGTCGGCGATGCCCAGCGACTTGGCGAAGGCTTCGTTCACTTCCGGCAGGTTGGCGGCTTCCACCTTCTTCACGGTGACCATGAAATCGGCCGTCTTGCCCGCCACGTCCTTGCCGTGGTAATCGGCCGGGAAGGCCAGCGGGAAGGTCTTGCTCTCGCCGGTCTTCATGCCGCGCACGGAGTCGTCGAACTCCTTGAGCATCTGGCCTTCGCCGACCATGAACTGGAAGTCCTCGGCCTTGCCGCCCTCGAACGGCTCGCCGTCGATCTTGCCTTCGAAGTCGACGGTCACGCGGTCACCCGCCTCCACGCCGGCGTCGGCCGGGCGCTGGGCGAAGGTGCGGCGCTGCTTGCGCAGGATGTCCAGCGTGCGGTCGATGGCGGCATCGGACACTTCGGTGCTGACCTTTTCCACTTCGGCGCCGGCGAGGTCGCCGATCTTGACGTCCGGGTAGACCTCGAACACCGCGTCGAAGGCCAGCTCGCCCTCGGGCGCGCCTTCCTTCTCGGTGATCTTCGGCTGGCCGGCCACGCGCAGCTTGGCCTCGTTGGCGGCGGCGGCGAAGGCTTCGCCGACCTTGTCGTTCATCACCTCGTACTGCACCGAGTAGCCGTAGCGCTGGGCGACCACGGACATCGGTACCTTGCCGGGGCGGAAGCCGTCCATCTTGACGGTGCGCGCCAGCTTCTTGAGGCGGGAATCGACTTCGGACTGGATGGCGGTGACGGGGAGCGTCAGCGTCATCTTGCGTTCCAGCTTGTCCAGGGTTTCTACGGTCACGGCCATGATCAATCTCTCTGAGGGCTAAGTGTGTGGTGCGCGGGGGGGGACTCGAACCCCCACACCATTGCTGGCGTCAGGACCTAAACCTGGTGCGTCTACCAATTTCGCCACCCGCGCTGGTCACTGGAAAGGGAAAGCGGACGCTCAGGAACATCCCGACCGCCCGCTCGAATCCGGTCAACAGAGCATTTTAGCGCAGTCCAATCCAACAACCGGACGCAGAAAGCGCAGAGGTTTCTCAGAGAGGACGCAGAAGAAGCCAATTCAAGGATAAATCCTTCATGACTCTTTTGCGCCTTCTGCGAAACCTCTGCGTCCTCTGCGTGCGGTTGTTGGGCTTTACACGGCGCTCGGCATCAGCGTGGCCGGGTCCGGCGCGGGCGCGGGCGGCTCCCGCTTCACCCGGAACCACGCGGCATACATCGCCGGCAGCGCCAGCAGCGTGAGGACCGTCGCGACGACCAGGCCGCCCATGATGGCGACGGCCATCGGCCCCCAGAACACCGAGCGCGACAGCGGGATCATGGCCAGCACCGCGGCGGCCGCCGTCAGCACGATGGGCCGCAGCCGCCGCACCGCAGACTCGACGATCGCTTCCCAGGCCGGCACGCCGCGCGCGCGGTCCTGCTCGATCTGGTCGATCAGGATCACGGAGTTGCGCTGGATCATCCCCATCAGCGCGATCACGCCCAGCAGCGCGACGAAGCCGAAGGGCCGGTTCAGCAGCAGCAGCGCACCGGCCACGCCCGCGATGCCCAGCGGGCCGGTCAGGAAAACCAGCATCGCGCGGCTGAAGCTGTGCAGCTGCAGCATCAGCAGCGTGAAGGTGATGAACAGCATGATGGGCACGCCGGCGGCGATCGAGGACGAGCCCTTGCCGCTCTCTTCCACCGCGCCCGCGGTCTGGATGCGGTAGCCGGCCGGCCAGGCGCGCTCCAGCTGCTTGAGCTTCGGCAGCAGTTCCTGCGTCACCGTCGCGCCCTGCAGGCCTTCGACGATGTCGCTCTGCACCGTGATGGCGTAGGTGCGGCCCTCGCGCCACATCACGCCCGGCTCCCAGGAGAACACCGGCCTGGCGATCTGGGTCAGCGGAATCGATTTGCCGGATGCCGTGGGCAGGTAGGCGTTGCCGATGTCGGTGATGGCGCTGCGCTCGTCCAGCGGCTGGCGCAGCACGATGTCGATCAGCTTGTCGCCCTCGCGGTACTGGCCGATGGCCGTGCCGGACAGGATCGTCTTGCTGGCCTGCGCGATCGACTGGCTGGTGACGCCCAGCGCGCGGGCCTTGTCCTGGTCGACTTCCAGCCGCAGCACCTTCACCGCCTCGTTCCAGTTGTCGTTGACGCCGCGGGTGTTGGAGCTGGCGCGCACGGCCGCCTTCACTTCGTCGGCGCGCTCGCGCAGCGCGATCGGGTCCGGGCCCAGCACGCGGAACTGCACCGGGTAGGGCACCGGCGGGCCGTTGGGCAGCAGCTTGACCCGGCCCCTGACTTCGGGGAACTCGGTCGCCAGCAGGGCCGGCAGCTTGACCCGCAGGCTTTCGCGCGTGGCCAGGTCCTTGGGCTGGATGATCAGCTGCGAGGCATTGCTCTGCGGGAAGATCTGGTCCAGCGGCAGGTAGAAGCGCGGCACGCCGGAGCCGACCCAGGTGGTGACGTCGACCACGCCCGGCTCGCGCAGCAGGCGCTGCTCGAAGCGCTTCGCGGTCTCCTCGTTGGCGGCGAACGACGTGCCTTCGGCGAACCAGATGTCGACCAGGATCTCGGGCCGGCTGGAATCGGGGAAGAACTGCTGCTGCACCCTGCCCATGCCGACGATGCCCAGGCCGAACAGCAGCAGCGTCGCGACAATCGTCTTCCAGCGGTGCTCCACGCACCAGTTCACCACGCGGCGGAAGTTGCGGTAGAACGGCGTGTCGAAATGCTCCTGGTGTTCGGCCGAGACCGGCTTGGCCTTCAGCAGCAGCGTGCCCAGGTAGGGAACGAAGTAGACCGACACGAACCAGCTGAGGACCAGCGCCACCACCGTCACCGCGAAGATGGCGAAGGTGTACTCGCCCACCGTGGAGCGCGCCATGCCGATCGGCAGGAAGCCGGCGGCGGTGATCAGCGTCCCGGTCAGCATCGGCATCGCCGTCACCTCGTAGGCGAAGGTGGCGGCGCGGACCTTGTCGTAGCCCTCTTCCATCTTGCGCACCATCATCTCCACCGAGATGATGGCGTCGTCCACCAGCAGGCCCAGCGCGATGATCAGGGAGCCGAGCGAGATCTTGTGCAGGCCGATGCCCCAGTAGTTCATCGCGAGGAAGGTCACGGCCAGCACCAGCGGGATGGTGATGCCAACCACCAGGCCGGGCCGCATGTCGACGTACCAGCGCTTCCACAGCGGGAGCGCCGCGGCGTCGGGGCGCTTGTGGAAGCCCAGGGCGATGAAACTGACGGCCAGCACGATGCCCACCGCCTCGATCAGGGTGCGCACGAACTCGCTGACCGACGTCGTCACCGCCTTCGGCTGGTCCTGCACCTGCACCAGGTGGATGCCGGCCGGGAGGCTGTCGTCGATGCGGTTGGTGGCCCCCTTCAGCGACTTGCCCAGGCGGATGATGTCGCCGCCCTTGGCCATGGAGACGCCCAGCGCCACCACTTCCTTGCCCTGGTGGCGCACCTTCACCAGCGGCGGGTCGACGTAGCCGCGCTTCACGTCGGCGATGTCGCCCAGGCGCAGCTGGCTGCCGGAAGCGCCGCGGATCGGCATGGCCCGCAGCTGCCCGATGGTGTCGAACTGGCCGCCGACGCGCACCTGCACCACGTCCAGCGGGGTCTGGATGGCGCCGGCCGATTCGATGGCGTTCTGCTGCCCGAGCTGGGCGATCACCTGCGTCATGTCCAGCCCCAGCTGCGACAGGCGCTTCTGCGAGATTTCGACATACAGCTTCTCGTCCTGCACGCCGAACAGTTCCACCTTGGCGACGTCAGGGACGCGCAGCAGCTGCTCGCGCACGTCGTCGGCGAAGGTCTTCACCTCGGCATAGCTGTAGCCGTTGTCGGCTTCCAGCGCATAGATCACGCCGTAGACGTCGCCGTATTCGTCGTTGAAATACGGGCCGACCACGCCGGCCGGCAGCGTGGAGCGCATGTCGCCGATCTTCTTGCGCACCGTGTACCAGACGTTGGGCACTTCGGCGGCGCGCGACGAATCCTTGATCTGCAGCACCACCAGCGCCTCGCCCGGCTTCGAGTAGCTGCGGATGACGTCGGAGTACGGCACCTCCTGCAGGGTGCGCTCCAGCTTGTCGGTGACCTGTTCGGCCATCTGCTGCGCGGTGGAGCCGGGCCAGAACACGCGGATGATCATGGCGCGGAAGGTGAAGGGCGGGTCTTCGTCCTGTCCCAGCTGGAAGTAGGCGGCCGTGCCCAGCAGCATCAGCACCACCATCAGGTAGCGCGTCAGCGCGGGATGCTCGAGGGCCCAACGCGAGAGGTTGAAGCGCTCGCGGCTCGTGGATGCACTCATGGCCGCGGCTTCAGCGCGAAGCAGGCAAGGTGCCGGCCTGGGCGACGCCGGGCTTCGGCAGGGGCTGGGGCTGCACGGCGAGCGGCGGCACGGCGGCCGTCTTGTCCTGCCAGATCGTCACTTTCTGGCCGGGAG
>JAQGMU010000207.1 GCA_028292195.1 Ramlibacter sp.
CAGCCGCTGCATCATCGAGGCGCTGCTGCGCGCCGGCGCCAAGGTGCGCGCCCACGACCCGGTGGCGCAGGAGCAGGCCGCGCGGGCGCTGGCCGGCGACCTGGAGGACCACCCGGAGCTGCTGCGCAACATCACCTTCGTGGCCAAGCCGATGGATGCAGTGCAGGACGCCGACGCGCTGATCGTGCTGACCGAGTGGAAGAACTACAAGAGCCCGAACCTGCGGGCGCTCCGCGACGCGCTGCGCTCGCCGCTGGTGCTGGACGGGCGCAACCTGTACGAGCCGCATGCGATGGCGGCCGCGAGGCTGACTTACTTAGGGATCGGGCGCAACAACCTGGCGCTGCTGGAAGCCGGGCAAAAAGCGAAGCCGGTGGAGAAGATCGTGGTGGCGGAAGTCGAGGCTGCGCCGGTCGAGGACGTGGCCGACGAAGCGTCGATGGCGATGCTGACGGAGCTGGTGGCGCAGGCGGCGGCGGAAACGAAGAGCTTGGGAGCCGGGGACTCCGCGGCCGGCACCCCGTAGTTGGGTTCGCCGAAGGCGACCCTAACGTGCCGTGACGGTGGGGTTCGCTGCGCGAAACCCACCCTACATGGGATTACTGGTGATGCGACGCCGGCGGCGTCACTTCCCAGTGCTGCATCACCCGCTCGTGCGCGTCCACGCTTTCCAGCCGCACCCGGAAGCCCCACAGGCGGGCGACGTGCTTCACCACTTCCTCGGCGCTGTTGTCCAGCGGACGGTCGTCGTGGCGGACGTGCCGCAGCGTGAGAGAGCGGTCGCCACGGGCGTTGACGTTGAAGACCTGGATGTTGGGCTCGCGCCAACTCAGGTCGTGCTGCCGCGCCAGCGACTCGCGCAGCCGGCGGTAGCCGTTGTCGTCGTGGATGGCCGCGACTTCCAGTTCCGACTGCGCCGCGTCGTCGAGCACCGCGAACATCCGCATGTCGCGCATCAGCTTGGGCGACAGGTACTGGCCGATGAAACTCTCGTCCTTGAAGTGGCGCATCGCGTAGTCGAGCGACTTGATCCAGTCGGTGCCCGCGATGTCGGGGAACCACAGGCGGTCCTCGTCGGTCGGGTGTTCGCAGATGCGGCGGATGTCCGTGAACATCGCGAAGCCCAGCGCGTACGGGTTGATGCCGCTGTACGCCGGGTGCGTGATCGGCGGCTGGAACACCACGTTGGTGTGCGAGCTCAGGATCTCGATCATGTAGCCGTCGGAGAGCCGGCCCTCGTCGTACATGGTGTTGAGCAGCGTGTAGTGCCAGAACGTGGCCCAGCCCTCGTTCATCACCTGGGTCTGGCGCTGCGGGTAGAAGTACTGGGCGACCTTGCGCACGATGCGCACGATCTCGCGCTGCCAGGGTTCCAGCAGCGGCGCGTTCTTCTCGATGAAGTACAGGATGTTTTCCTGCGGTTCCTCGGGGAAGCGCCGGCTCTTCTTCTCGGCCGCCTTGCCGGTCTTGGTGGGCAGCGTGCGCCACAGGTCATTCACCTGCTGCTGCAGGTAGGACTCGCGGTCCTTGCGGCGGTTCTCTTCCTCGACCATCGAGATCTTCTGCGGCCGGCGATAGCGGTCCACGCCGTAGTTCATCAGCGCGTGGCAGGCGTCGACGACCTGTTCCACCGCTTCGATGCCGTGGCGCTCCTCGCATTCGGAGATGTAGCTCTTGGCATAGACCAGGTAGTCGACGATCGAGCTGGCATCCGTCCACATGCGGAACAGGTAGTTGCCCTTGAAGAAGGAGTTGTGGCCGAAGCAGGCGTGCGCTATCACCAGCGCCTGCATGGGCATCGTGTTCTCCTCCATGAGGTAGGCGATGCACGGATCGGAGTTGATCACGATCTCGTAGGCCAGCCCCATGTGGCCGCGGCGGTAGTTCTTCTCGCTGGCGATGAAGTGCTTGCCGAACGACCAGTGCCGGTAGTTCACCGGCATGCCGACCGAGGCGTAGGCGTCCAGCATCTGTTCGGCGGTAATCACCTCGAGCTGGGTCGGATAGGTGTCCAGGCCGAAGCGTTCCGCCGTCCGGCGGATCTGCTGGAAGTAGGTTTCGATCAGCTCGAAGGTCCAGTCCGAGGGGCTCGGAAGGCGCTTCGGGTCGGTGACGTCGGAGGGGGTAAGGAGGTCTGCTTCCATCATGCGGCCACTGGGGACTTCTTGAACAGGTCACGGAACACTGGAAAGATCTGCGACGGGGTCACGATCTTCTGCATTGCGAAATGCACGTTGGCGTCGCGCACCCGCGTGTACTCTTCCCACAGGTTCTGGTCTTCGTCAGCCACCTGCACGTAAGCGTAGTAGCGCACCAGGGGCAGGATCTTGCTGTCAAGCAGCTCCCTGCATTTCGACGAGTCCTGCTGCCAGTTGTCGCCGTCCGAAGCCTGGGCGCCGTAGATGTTCCACTCGCTGCCCATGTAGCGCTCGCGGATGATGTCGTTCATCATCGTCAGGGCGCTCGACACCACCGTGCCGCCGCTCTCGGTCGCGTGGAAGAACTCGTCCTCGGTCACTTCCGCCGCCTGCGTATGGTGGCGGATGAACACGACTTCGGTCTTCTCGTAGTGGCGCGACAGGAACAGGTACAGCAGGATGAAGAAGCGCTTGGCGAGGTCCTTGCGCGACTCGTCCATCGACCCGGACACGTCCATCAGGCAGAACATCACCGCCTTGCTGGTGGGCAGCGGCTCCCGCACCCGGTTGCGATAGCGCAGGTCGAAGGGGTCGAGGAACGGGACCCGCTTCAGGCGGTCGCGCAGTTCCTGCACTTCGGCCCGCAGCTTTTCCAGTTCGGCCGGCGACAGGATGCCGTTCTTTTCGGCTTCGGCCAGTTCCTCCTCGGCGCGCTTCAACTCGATGCGCGAATCGCCGCCCATGGCGATGCGCCGGGCCAGGCCGACGCGCATCGAGCGCACCACGTGCAGGCTGGTCGGGTTCCCTTCGGAGACGTAGCCGGCGCGCCGCACCTTCCATTCAGGCACGTCGGCCAGCAGCTGGGTGCGGATCATGCGCGGCAGGGCCAGGTCGTCGAAGAAGTAGTTCATGAACTCTTCGCGCGAGATCCGGAAGGTGAACTCGTCCTCGCCCTGGCCGTCCTGCGAAGCGCCGCTGCCGCCCGAGCCACCGCCCCCGCCCTGCGGCCGCTGGATGCGGTCGCCGCGCAGGTATTCCTGGTTGCCGGGGTGGACGAGTTCGCGGCTGCCGCCGGGCGCGTGGCCGAACGTCGGCTCCGTCACGTCGCGCTTGGGCAGCGTGATGTCGGCGCCCGCCTCGATGTCGCGGATGCTGCGGTCGCCGACCGCCTTGCGCACGGCATCCTTGATCTGCTCGCGATAGCGGCGCAGGAAGCGTTCCCGGTTGCCGATCGATTTGTTCTTGCCCGACAGGCGCCGGTCGATGACCTGGTGGAGCATGGTCCGCTCGCCACCGTTGCTTTGGGTCACTGGGCGGCCCCTCCTGTTGTGGTTCGCCGGTTATCGAACAATCACGAACTCTTGCGTACGCGCAGGTACCACTCGCACAGCAAGCGCACCTGCCTGCGGGTGTAGCCCTTTTCTTCCATCCGTTGCACGAAGTCCTCGTGCTTCTTCTGCTCGTCGGCGCTGGCCTTGGCATTGAAGCTGATCACCGGCAGCAGTTCCTCGGTGTTCGAGAACATCTTCTTCTCGATCACGCTGCGCAGTTTCTCGTAGCTGGTCCACACCGGGTTCTTGCCGGCGTTGTTGGCCCGGGCCCGCAGCACGAAGTTGACGATCTCGTTGCGGAAGGCCTTGGGGTTGCTGAGGCCGGCCGGCTTCTCGATCTTCTCCAGTTCGGCGTTGAGCGCCGCGCGGTCGAAGATCTC
>JAQGMU010000215.1 GCA_028292195.1 Ramlibacter sp.
CCGAGTGGGTGACGCTGCCTTCGCCCGCCGGCTACGGCACGGTGCGCGGCTACCTGGCGCGGCCCGCCGCGGCCGGCACCGCACTGCTGCCGATGGTGCTGGTGATCCACGAGAACCGCGGGCTCAATCCGCACATCGAGGACATCACGCGCCGGCTGGCGCTGGACGGCTTCATGGCCTTCGCGCCCGATGCGCTGACGCCGCTGGGCGGCTATCCCGGCGACGAGGACAAGGCGCGCGATGCCTTCGGCAAGCTCGACCAGGCGAAGACGGGCGAAGACTTCCTGGCCGCCGTCCGCTGGCTGCGGTCGCGGCCCGATGGCAACGGCAAGCTGGGCGCGGTGGGCTTCTGCTACGGCGGCGGCATGGTGCACTGGCTCGCCACCCGGCTGCCGGACCTGAACGCGGGCGTGCCCTTCTACGGCAACACGCCGGCGCCGGAAGAGGCCGCGAAAGTGAAGGCGCCGCTGCTGGTGCAGCTGGCCGGCGTGGACGAGCGCATCAACGCGGCCTGGCCGGCCTACGACGCCGCACTGACGGCCGCGGGCGTCAGGCACCAGATGTACCAGTACGCCGGCACGCAGCACGGCTTCAACAACGACACCACGCCGAGATATGACGCGGCGGCGGCGAAGCTGGCGTGGGACCGGACCATCGCGTTCTTCAGGGCGACACTGGCGACTGCGGCGTAGGTGGTCTCCCCTCCCACCGCGATGGTGGGGTTCGCTGCGCGAAACCCACCCTACAACGTGGTGACCAACCCTGCGATTCCCGCAGCAATCAGGCTGACTGCCCACACGCGGTCCAGGTTCAACCAGGCGCTGCGCAGGAACTTCAAGCCGAGATAGCGGTACACGGCCCAGGCCATCGCCAGGCCCGCCAGCATCATCGCGAGGGTGTGGACGACCGCCACCGCCACGGCAGTGGCCAGGCTCGATCGCGCCAGCGTCGCCATCATCGTCGCGTGCGCGTCACCTTGCCCCGGCTGCGCCTCGCACAGCTTGAGCATGAACGGCACCAGCATCAGCCCCGCCCCATGCGCGGTGGCGGTCAGGAAGGACCACCAGGCCAGCCGGCTGGGACGGATGCGCGCCAGCGCGCGCGGATGCCGCCGCTGCACCAGCAGGAAGAGCCCGAACAGCAGCACCAGCGCGCCGGCGCCCAGCCGGATGGCGCGGCTCCACTCCACGTAAAAGGTGAGCCAGGCGAAGGGCAGCAGCGCCACCGCCATCGCCGCGAGATGGCCGCCGCCCAGGGGCAGCAGGGTCGCGAACACCGCGCGGGCGCGATGCTCGCTCATTCCATTGGCCACGGCCAGCGGCCATCCCATCGCCGGATTGAGGCCGTGGTACAGCCCGATGGCGCCTATGGTCAGCCAGAGCGCCGCGGCGGCGCTCAAGCCGAGGGATAGCAGAAGGAGTCGGTGGAGCAGTCGCCGCCTTGCAGCCGGATCTGGTGCGCCCCGTACTCCGCGCCGAATTCGACGAAGAACTCGCGATCGAGCTCGAGGCCTCCGCCGGCGCCGACCTTGCACATCACCTGCACGCCCGGCACGCCGTCCGGATAGAACTGCGCGTCCCAGGTGCTGTACAGCGAGTTGGTGAAGAACACACGCTTGCCGTCACGGCTGATCTCCGTCATCTGCGGGCCGCCGCCGAACGGCCGCCCGGTGGGATGGGGCGCATGTTCGGCGATGCCGCCGATGCGCACGCTGCCCGCCAGCGCCGGCTTCATCGGGTCGGTCACGTCGTACTGCCGCAGTTCGCCGGTGCCCCAGCACGCCACGTACAGGAAGCGGTCGTCGAGCGAGAGGTCGATGTCGCTCACCAGCGGCGGCACCGCGCCGAAGCCCTTCAGCAGCGGCGGCAGCTTGTCGACGGCAGCGGGCTCGGGCGGGATGGTCGCCGTCTTGCGCGCGTGGAACTTGCCGTTCTCGCGGTACCAGGTCCAGATCGACGCTTCCAGGTTGGTGGTGTCGACGACGACGCCGACAAATCCGTATTCGCGCGTCGGATCGTGGGCCGGACGCACCTCCAGCGCCATCTGGTGGTTCGCGCCCAGGTCGATCGTCTGCACGTGCTTGCGGTCGCGCAGGTCCCAGAAATGCAGCTGGTGGCCGTACTTGTTGGACAGCAGGTCGTCGGCGACGATGCCGTTCTCGAACTGCGGCGGCAGCGCCCATTCGCTGGACACCATGTAGTCGCGCGGCAGGTTCCACCAGAAGTCGTAGTGCAGCTTCTGCGGGCCGCGGTCGATCTCCCAGCGCCCCAGCACCTCGAAGCTCTGGCAATCCATGATGAACACGCCCGGCGGTCCCTGCGTGCCGTCCGGTCCGGCGCCGCCCAGCGTGCTGACGTAGATGCCCTCCGGCCCGCAGTGCACCGTGTGCGGCCGCGAATAGCCGGTCTTGCGGAAGATCTCCTCGGGCTCGATGGTCTTGATGAGCTTGGGCGCCGCCGCGTCCGGCAGGGTATCGAAGATGTAGAGCCGCGAGCTCCGCATGCCCGGCACGATCAGGTAGCGGCGCTGCAGGAAGGGGTGGCCGGTCAGGGGCGACAGCGCCGAGCTGCAGGCATTCCAGCCGAAGTGGTGCAGTTCGTCGCCGCGGTTCGGCAGCTCGACGCGCTTCAGGACGGAGGCATAGGTCTTGGAGCCGGGATCGACGTCGACCACCGCCAGGGCGTCGGGCCGCGAGTGGTCCGGCGACAGCAGCGCCGTGTAGGCGATGCGTTCCGGCTCGGCCTCCATCGCCAGCTTGGGAGACGGGTGGAACGTGGGGTCCGGTCGCAGGGCAGCCATGGGGCACCTCCTCGTGCATGGATGCTGGTGTGCCGGGACCGGATGTCCCGTCCAGCTTGGCTGACCCTAGTGCATGGTGGCCGGAAATCAAGCACGGAAGTGCCAGGCGGCGGTAAAAGCCGCCGCGCAGCGGGCCTTCAGCTTGCGGTCATGCTGGCGGCCTTCACCACGGCGCCCCAGCGCGGGAGCTCGCGCGCGATCAGGCCCCGGAACGCCTGGGGCGTGCCCGGTGTCGGCAGCGCGCCTTCCCCGGCCAATTGCTGCGCCACGGCCGGCGTCGCCAGCACGCGGTTCAGTTCCGCGTTCAGTTTCTGGATGCGGGCGGCGGGCGTGCCGGCCGGCGCCACCAGCCCGTACCACTGGTCCGCCTCGAAACCGGGATAGCCGCTCTCCGCGACCGTGGGGACGTCGGGCAGGCTGGGAATGCGCTGCGCGCTGGACACTGCCAGCGCGCGCAGCCGGCCGCTGCGGATGTGCGGCAGCAGCACGGTGACGCCCGTGAAGGTGATGTCCACCTGCCCGCCCAGCAAGTCCGTCACGGCGGGCGCCGTCCCGCGGTAGGGGATGTGGACCGTGGTGATTTTCGTGCGCAACTTCAGCGCCTCGAAGGCCATGTGGGCTGCGCTGCCGTTGCCGCCGGAAGAATAGCTCAGGCGGCCGGGCTTGCTGCGCGCCAGCTCGACGAACTCCTGCAGCGTGCGAACCGGCGAAGCGCTGGCGACGGCCAGCACATTGGGCACGCTGGCCACGGCGCCGACGGTGGCGAAGCTGGCGAGCGGGTCGTAACCGAGCTTGGGATAGAGCCACGGATTCACGGCCAATGTTCCCAAGTGCCCCATGAGCAGCGTGTTGCCATCGGGCGGTGCCTTGGCAGCCTCGGCCGCACCGATGGAACCGCCGGCGCCGGGGCGGTTGTCCACCACGATGGTCTGGCCGATGGCCGCCGACAGTCCGGGCGCGACGGCCCGCGCCAGGATGTCGCTGCTGCCGCCGGGCGTGAACGGGACGATCAGGCGCACCGGCCGTGCGTCCTGGGCCCAGGCCCGCTTGGACAGGCCGGCGGCGGCGAGGGCAAGCGCCTGGCGCCGCGTCAAACTGGAAATCAAACCACTCTCCTCGGGACGATGTCAGTTGGCCGCCGGTGAGCCCCGCAACCGCGCGCGTTCTGCTGCGCGGCACCTGGTCGGCCAGTTCTACAGTGCGAATGTTCGGTCGGGCTGGAGGTACGCATCGCGTGCCATTCTGCCGCAGTGCGCGGAGGAAACGCCCAGGACCCGGGCCGGCGGGCCTGTGGCACATTCGCTGCTGCAGCCAGGCCGCAAGGAGATGTTCGATGAGCGATGGAGTGCTTCCAATTCCCTCGATGAACGACCCCGAGTGGACGACCTAGGCGCGGCGGCCGAAGACCGCGATCCGCAGTTCGCTACGACGCTCGCCCGCGGGCTCGAGATCCTGCGCTGCTTCACGCCGGAGGAGTCACTGCTCGGCAACAGCCAGTTCGCTGCGCGAACCGGACTCTCGCGCCCAACCATCTCGCGCTTCACGTACACGCTGGTGCGCCTCGGTTACCTGCGGGCGGACGCAGCCAGCACGAAGTACATGCTGGGGCCGGCCGTCCTCTCGCTCGGCTACCCTATGCTGGCGAGCATCGCGCTGCGGCAACTTGCGCGACCCGCAATGGCGGAGCTCGCCACGTACGCCAAGGGCGCCGTGTCCCTGGGCCTGCCGGACCGCCTGAGCGTGGTGTACGTGGAAACCAGCCGCGCGCGCCCCGTGCTCTCGCAGCAGCTTTCCGATATCGGCATGACGCATCCCATGATCGCGAGCGCCATGGGCCACGCCTACATCGCGTCCCGGCCGGTCAAGGCACGGGAGGCCCTGATCAACACGATCCGCGTCACGATGCCCGAGGCCTGGAACAAGCATGGCGCCGCCCTTGCGGCCAACATCAAGCTCTATCACCGGACGGGGTTCTGCCGTTCCCAGGGAGAATTTCGCGCCGGCTTTTTCAGCGTGGGCGTGCCATTGCAAGTCGCCCCCGGTCGGGAGACCTACCTGTTCAACTGCGTCATGCCGGCGCCTGCGCTGACGCCTTCCAGGCTGGAAAGCGACATCGGGCCCCGCCTGGTCGCAATGGTGCGCAAGCTGCAGGGCTAGCCCCGAAGGTGTTCAACATACCGAGCCCCATGCCAACATAGTTGAACGACTTGCCCATTGGCCGGGCGAACGCGGGAAGATGTTCTCAGGAGACCCGCGAGCATGCTGACCGCCGAAGACAATCAACTTTTGACCGAGACCGGCCCCGATGCACCGATGGGCCGGCTGTTCAGGCGCTTCTGGACGCCAGCCCTGCTTTCCGGCGAACTGCCGGGACCGGATTGCACGCCGGTACGTCTCCAGGTGCTGGGCGAGGATTACCTGGCGTTTCGCGACACCCAGGGGCGCGTAGGAGTGGTCGAGCCACACTGCCCTCACCGGGGGGCCGACCTCTTCTTCGGGCGCAACGAGCAGGAAGGCATTCGCTGCGTGTATCACGGCTGGAAATTCGATGTGCATGGCCGGTGCGTCGACATGCCGACCCTGGAGCCCGGCACTCAGCGCGACCGCATCTGCGAAAAGACCCGGCTGAACGCCTTGCCGGTCCGCGAGGCAGGGGGCATCGTGTGGGTGTACATGGGACCCGGGGAAGCTCCCCCGTTGCCCGAGCTCGAATTCCTCACGGTGCCCGAATCCCACCGCTACGTGTCCAAGAAGCTGCAGGAATGCAACTGGGCGCAGGCTTGCGAGGGTGGGCTCGACACGGCGCACTTCTCCTTCCTCCACATGTCCCTCGAGGACGACGAGCATTCGACGGCCGCAATGGGCCAGTCGGCGCTGGTCGCCAGCGGCAATCCGGCGCTGATTCGGTGGGTGCGCAATGACGGCCGCCCCCGCTTCACCATCCTGGAACATCCGGCGGGGCTCGTCATCGGCGGTGCCCGCAAGGCCGACGCCGACGACCTGTACTGGCGCATCAGCCAGTTCCTGCTGCCGAACCACGGCCTCACGCCGGCAGCCTTTGCGGGCGAGAACTATCACGGCCAGACCTGGGTGCCGATCGACGACCACTCCTGCTGGATCTACTGCTACACGTGGAACCCGGAGCGGCCGCTGACGGATGCCGAGCGCGCGAAGTTCCGTGGCGGCCATGCCGTGCATGCGGAGACGGATGCGAACCATGTGCCGCTTCGCAACCGAAGCAACCTCTACCTCCTCGACCGCCAGGAACAGAAGCAGCGCAGCTTCACCGGCGTCCGCGGGGTGTCGGAGCAGGACGCCTGCATCCAGGACAGCCAGGGCCGCATCGCCAACCGCACTCGGGAACACCTGGGTCCGACCGACATTGGAATCGTGCGCTTCCGCCGCCGGATCCTGGAAGCGGCACGCGATCTCGCTGCCGGCAACGCACCCCCAGCCGCCATGCAGCCGGCGGCCTACCACGTGCGCTCGGGCAGTGCGATCGCACCGTCCTCTCAGACGCTCGAGGAAGTGATGGTCAATCGTTTCGGCCATCCCCATGGTTGGGTGGCTCACCAAGAAAAGGAGACAGCATGAAATTCGATATCACGCAACGCATGTCCGAAGTGAACGACCTGATGAAGCGGACCGACAACCCGCTGCACTGGTCCATCCTGAACAACTACGTGCGGCACGCAATCCTGGAGTTGTGCAACGAGTGGCGCTTGATCGTGGCCCCGGAGATGATGGTTCCCCACCCGGTGTACCGCTTCCACGAGCCGACAGGGCTGAAGCTGCTGGACGGGATGGAGGCGGTCTGCGCGGAATACGAAAGCTATGCGAAGCGCGGCATCGCGGTGATCTACCACACCGAAGGCCGGGTTGAAGTGGGCGACTATGGCTTCATCACCGAGTTCAAGCAGCACCGTTTCTGGCCGGGCAGCGAGCTGCGCAAGATGGGCGACGACGTCGACGACCCGGAAGCCACCTACCTCGTGACGCTCACCCAGATGATGTGCTGGCTGTACGACGACCAGGCGCGCCTGATCGAGGAACGGGTGTATCGCGGCCGCGACCGGATCGTCGCCAAGTGCCGTCCCGAGGAAGTCGTCAGCAGCCAGGAGTGCCGCGACAAGCTGATGCCGCTGCTGCCGCCGGTGGCCACGCCGGCCAACGCCAGCCAGCTGCGCAAGTGAGGTGCGCATGAAATTTTCCATCCATTCCACGTTCCGCGCCGCCCTGGCGGGCGCGGCGCTCACTTTGGCGCTCGCCTGCGCGGCGCAGGAGTTTCCTTCCCGCACCATCTCGATCCTGGTCGGCAATCCGCCCGGCGGCCCCACCGACGCCGTGGCGCGCCTGCTCGCCGAAAAGCTGCAGCCGAAGTTCGGCCAGCCGGTAATCGTGGAGAACAAGCCGGGCGCCAACACGGTGCTGGCGATCAACCCTGATGGCCGCGCCGCCGGACGGGCACCGGGTGATGGTGATGGCCTCCGGCGTCACCTACCAGTCCGTGGTGGACAAGAGCATCAAGGTCGACTTCCTCAACGACTTCGAGCCCGTCGGGATCATCATGACGGGCGACTACGCGTACTTCGCACCGGCCGGTGCGCCATATCGCACGATGGAGGAACTCATCGCCTGGCTCAAGGCGAATCCCGGCAAGGGCAACTATGCGAATGCGAGCGGCGACCTGGTCTCGGTCACGCTGTTCCGCGCGATGACCGGCACCAACTTCGAGGTCGTGCGCTACAACGGCGCGACGCGCGCCCTGGAAGCCATCGTCAAGGGCGAAGCGACGTTTTCGGGCGGCGTGCCGGTGAGCACGGTGAAGCCGATGCACGACGCGGGCAAGGTGCGCCTGCTCGCCATGGCGGGCCAGGACCGTTCCCCCCTCACGCCGGACATCCCGGCGCTTGGCGAGAGCAAGCAGGAGGTGCTGAAGATGCTGTCGCAGTACGGCGGATTCGCCGGCTACTGGCTCAGCATCATCGCGCCCAAGGGAACACCGCCAGCGGTCGTGGCGCGCTGGAATACAGCCCTGAGGGAGGTGCTGGCGGAGGCCGATGCCAAGGCAAAGGTGCATTCACTCGGCATGGTTCCGGACGTGACCTCGGCTGCCGAAATGAAGCGCCGCATCGCAACGGACGTGCCCCGCTGGACCAAGGTGGCGCGGGACAACGGCATCCAGGCGGAATAGGTCGCTTCGTTGACGGGGGGCACTGGGGACGCTTTGCGCGATAGCATTGCGCCTTTCCCCTTCGCGCGGGCGCTCTGTCGCAGCTCTCCCGTTCTGCGCCTCGCCGATGTCCACCACACCCCCCGCGCCACGCTCCTTCGCCGCCCTGCGCATCCGGGGCTACCAGGCCCACTTCGGCACCTACCTGCTGGCGATGATGGCCGACAACATCGAGCACGTCATCAGCTACTGGATGGTGTTCCAGAAGTTCCATTCGCCGGCGCTCGGCGGGTTTGCGGTGATCTCGCACTGGTTGCCCTTCCTGCTGTTCTCCGTGCCCGCCGGCGCGCTGGCCGACCGCTTCGACCCGCGCCGCATCATCCAGTGCGGCATGGTGCTGTTCATCGTGGCCTCGCTGGGCTGGGCGTACTTCTTCATCACCGACACGCTGGAGTTGTGGCATGCGATGGCGCTGCTGGTCATCCACGGCTGCGCCGGCGTGCTCTGGCAAGGTGCCAGCCAGATGCTGCTGCATGACATCGTGCCGGCGCAGACGCTGGCCAGCGCGGTGCGGCTCAATGCCACGGCCCGCACCCTGGGCGTGCTGGTGGGCCCGGCGCTGGGCGGCGCCATCATGCTCACGCTCGGGCCGCGCTACGGCCTGCTGCTCAACGCGCTGTTCTACCTGCCCGCCCTGCTGTGGCTGTGGAAGGCCCCCTACGGCCCGCGCTTCCAGCCAGCCCCCGCCGCCCCGCCGCGCGCGGTGCGCGGTCTCGCGGACATCGTCCGCACCATCGCCGAGGTGCGTTCGCAGCGGCTGCTGGCTGCCATGATCCTGCTGGCGGGCTGCGCGTCGTTCTTCGTGGGCAACAGCTACCAGGCGCAGATGCCGGGCTTCGCGCACGACCTGGGGCACGGCGACCCCGGCGCCACCTACAGCATGCTGCTGGCGGCGGACGCGGCCGGCGCGCTGGCGGCCGGCCTGCTGCTGGAAAGCCGCGGCGGCCTGCTGCCCACCACCCCGCGCGCGGCCATGTTCATGGCCATGCTGTGGTGCCTGTCGCTGGGCGCCTTCGCCGCCACGGCCTCCTACCCCATGGCCCTGGGCCTGCTGTTCGCCGCGGGCGTCTGCGAGCTTTCCTTCAGCAGCATCGCCATGACCCTGGTGCAGGTGCATGCCCCGGCGGCGTCGCGCGGCCGGGTGATCGGCCTCTACAACATGTCCGCGCTGGGGCTGAGGGCCTTTGCCGGCATCACCGTGGGTCTCGGCGGCAGCCTCATCGGCATCCATGCGTCGCTGGTCGGCTCTGCCCTGGTGTTGCTGCTGGTCCTGGGCCTGCTGAGTTACTGGATGCGGGGCCGTCGCAGCCAGCTGAAGAAAACCGAGGCTTGAGACAGCCTGCTGGCTGCGCCGCGCGTCACTCCGCCTTGACGTTTCCGCTCTTGACGAGGTTCACCCAGAACTTGCCGTCCTCGGCCAGGAAGGTGTTGAACTGCTCGGGCGAAGCCGAGATGGAAACCTCGGTGCCCTCCCGCGCCAGCGCAGCCTTCACCGACGGCTGCTGCATCGCGCTCACCGTCGCTTCGTAGATCTTCTTGACGATCGCAGGCGGCGTGCCGGCCGGCACGAACATGCCGTACCAGAACTCGAGGTTGTATTCGGGCAGGCCCGCCTCCCGCATGCCGGGGATCCCGGGGACCAGCTGCGAACCCTCGCGCGTGCTGACGGCCAGCGCGACCAGCCGCCCGGCGTTGACCATGGGCAGCACCGAGGGCGAGGTGCCGAAGGTCAGGTGGGTATCGCCCGCGACCACCGACTGGATCGCCGGCCCACCGCCGCGATAGGGGACGAGCGTCATCTTCACGCCGGTCAGCTGGCTGAAGAGCGCCGCGCCGAGGTGCGGCGCAGACCCATTGCCCGCAGTGGCGCAATTGAGCTTCCCGGGGTCCTTCCTGCCTGCCGCGAGCAGGTCGGCCACCGAGCGGATGCCGCTGGCCGGGTTGACCGCCAGCACCAGCGGTGACGTCGTCATCTTGGTGACGGCGAGCAGGTCGCGCGGCGCGTACGGCAGGTTGGGAATCAGCGCCGGATTGACCGAGATGCTGCTGGGGCTGGCGATCAGCAGCGTGTAGCCGTCGGGCGGCGCCTTGGCCACCAGGTCGGCCGCAATGCTCGACCCGTTGCCCGGCTTGTTGTCGACGAGCACC
>JAQGMU010000219.1 GCA_028292195.1 Ramlibacter sp.
GACCGATGAAAGGCTGAAGCACAGTTTCGCCAGCGACATCGTGTTGCTGAAGCTGGTTGGCATCAACATCGTCATCGTGCACGGCGGCGGACCGCAAATCGACGACCAACTCACGAAAATCGGCAAGAAGGGCGAGTTCATCCAGGGCATGCGCGTGACCGACGCCGAGACCATGGAGGTGGTCGAGTGGGTGCTGGCCGGCGAGGTGCAGCAGGACATCGTGGGCTTCATCCACAAGGCCGGCGGCAAGGCCGTGGGCCTCACCGGCCGCGACGGCGGCCTGATCCGCGCGCGCAAGCTCAAGCTGATGGACGCCAAGGACCCCACCAAGGAGCACGACGTCGGCCAGGTCGGCGACATCGTGGAGATCGATCCCGGCGTGGTGCGGGCGCTGCTGGAGGACAACTTCATTCCCGTGGTCAGCCCGATCGGCTTCGGCGACGAGAACGAGAGCTACAACATCAACGCCGACGTGGTGGCCAGCAAGCTGGCCACGGTGCTGAAGGCCGAGAAGCTGGTGCTGCTCACCAACACCCCCGGCGTGCTGGACAAGTCCGGCAAGCTGCTGACGGACCTGACCTCGCGCGAGATCGACGCGCTGTTCGCCGACGGCACGATCTCCGGCGGCATGCTGCCCAAGATCAGCGGCGCGCTCGATGCGGCCAAGGCCGGCGTCAATGCCGTCCACATCATCGACGGCCGTGTGCCGCACGCGATGCTGCTGGAGATCCTGACCGACCAGGCTTACGGGACGATGATCCGTTCCCACTGAGTCCGCGATGCGCCTGCTGCTGGTCGAAGATGACGTGATGGTGGCCAGCGGCATCAAGCTGGGACTGGCCAACGCCGGCTATGCGGTCGACTGGGTCGGCAGCGGCGAGCGCGCCGAGGAGGTGCTGCGCACCGAGGTCTTCGACGCCGCCATCATCGACATCGGCTTGCCCGTCATGGACGGCCTGGAGCTCACGCGGCGGCTGCGCCGCCCCGAGATGGCCAGCCAGAACATGCCGGTGCTGATCCTCACCGCGCGCGACGCGCTGCACGATCGCGTGCAGGGCCTGGACCTCGGCGCCGACGATTACATGATCAAGCCCTTCGAGCTGCCGGAACTGCTGGCGCGGCTGCGCGCGCTGCTGCGGCGCTCCCAGGCCGCCACGTCCGCGGTGCTGTCGTTCGGCCCGATCGAGCTGGACACCGCAAACCGGCGCGCCAGCGCCAACCGCGGCGGCCAGTCGGTGCCCATCGAGCTGGGCCCGCGCGAGTGGACGGTGATGGAGTACCTCCTGATCAACGCGCCCAAGCCGGCCAGCAAGGAAAAGCTGCTGCAGGCGCTGACCGGCTGGGACAAGGAGATCACGCCCAACGCGGTGGAGGTCTACATCTCGCGCCTGCGCGGCAAGCTGGAGCCGCACGGGGTGGCGCTGCGCTCCATTCGCGGCTTCGGCTACCGGCTGGAACTGCGTCCCGCCGAGCCCGAGTGAAGCTGCCCTTCCGCCCTGCCAACCGGGCGGCCGGCATGACCCGCGGCCTGCGGCGCCGCCTGCTGGTGATGCTGATCGCGCCGCTGATCCTGCTGGCGATCCTCAATGCCTGGTTCGACTACCGCTCCGCCTACAACGTGGCCAGCCAGCAGGACCAGCACCTGCTGGCCCTGGTGCCCCTGGTGGCCGACTCGGTGATCGGCGAGGGCGAGCCGCCGCTGGTGCTGCTGGCGCCGGCGGTGGAGGAGTTCGTGAAGGAGGGCAGCGGCTTCACCGGCTTCGCGCTGGTCGACGCCGACGGCAAGCTGCTGCTCGGCGAAGGCTGGCTGGCCGGGCTGCCGCCCTCCACCCTGGAGCCGGAGTTCCACAGCGAGGAGCATGGCGGCGCGACCTGGCGCATCGTTCGCCAGCGCCAGCCGACGGTGCTGGGCGACGTCGGCATCGTGGTGGCCGACGGCGCCGACCCGCGCCAGCAGTGGGCGCGTTCCATCCTGTACAAGGTGCTGCTGCCCAACCTGGTGCTGATCGCCGCCGCGGCTTTCGCCATCGGCTGGGCGGTGGAGCGGGCGCTGAAACCGCTGCTGGCGCTGAAGGAGGCGGTGGAGCGGCGCTCGCCGCGCGACCTGAGCGCCATCGACGAATCGGCCTCGCCGGCGGAGGTGCGGCCGCTGGTCGATTCGCTGAACCGGCTGTTCGGCCTGGTCAATGCGCAGGCCGAGAGCCAGCGCCGCTTCGTGGCCGACGCCGCCCACCAGCTGCGCACGCCGCTCGCCGGCCTGCAGGCGCAGGTCGAGGCCTGGGCCCAGCAGGCCAGCACGCAGGCGACGCTGGAACTGCCCTCGGAGCAGGTCCACAAGCTGCGCAGCGCCACTCGCCGCACCTCGCAGCTGGCCAACCAGCTGCTGGCGCTGTCGCGCGCCGACGCCCGCGGCATGTATTCGCAGCCGGTGCAGCGGGTCGACCTCACGGCGCTCTGCGAGGACATCCTGGATCAGCACCTGTACGCCGCCACCGCCCGCCGGATCGACCTGGGGCTGGACGCCGAGCCGGCGCTGGCCATGGGCCATGCCTGGCTGCTGCGCGAGCTGTTGTCCAACCTGGTGGACAACGCCGTCAAGTACGGCGACGAGGGCGGCGCCGTCACCATCC
>JAQGMU010000224.1 GCA_028292195.1 Ramlibacter sp.
AGCGCGCCCATCGCGATCGACTGGTCGATGCGCGAGAAATTCTGGCCGGTGAAGTCGGCGTCCAGTTTCACGTCCTCGGCCATCTCGGCCTCGGCGCAGATGTTGGCCATCTGCTGCACCACTTCCACCGGGTAGGCGCCGGTGGCCGTCTCGGCGCTGGTCATCACCGCGTCGGTGCCGTCCAGCACCGCATTGGCGACGTCGCTCACCTCGGCGCGCGTGGGCACCGGCGCGGTGATCATCGACTCCATCATCTGGGTCGCGGTGATCACCACCTTGTCGTGTTCGCGCGCCATCCGGATCATGCGTTTCTGCAGCGCCGGCACCGCGGCGTTGCCCACTTCCACCGCCAGGTCGCCGCGCGCCACCATGATGCCGTCGCTGGCCTTCAGGATCGCTTCCAGGTTGGGAATGGCCTCGGCCCGCTCGATCTTGGCGATCAGCGCCGGCTTGTGGCGATACTCCGCCGCCGCCACGTTGCACAGCTGGCGCGCCATTTCCATGTCGGTGGCGTTCTTGGGGAAGCTCACGGCGACGTAGTCGGCCTGGAAGGACATCGCGGTGCGGATGTCCTCCATGTCCTTGGCCGTCAGCGCCGGCGCGGTGAGGCCGCCGCCCTGCTTGTTGATGCCCTTGTTGTTGGACAGCATGCCCCCGAGCTTGACGGTGGTGCGGATCTGCTCGCCCTTGACGGCCTCCACGGTCAGCACGATCAGGCCGTCGTTCAGCAGCAGCGTGTCGCCCGGCTTGACGTCGCGCGGCAACTCCTTGTAGTCCAGGCCGACGCCGGTCAGGTCGCCGGGCTCGGTGCGCGAGGCATCGAGGATGAACTTGCCGCCCGGCTCCAGCAGCACCTTGCCTTCCGCAAACTTGCCGACGCGGATCTTCGGCCCCTGCAGGTCCGCCATGATGGCCACCTCGCGGCCGGCGGCCTGGCTCACTTCGCGCACCAGGCGGGCGAGGTTGATGTGGTCCTGCGCGGTGCCGTGGCTGAAATTCAGGCGCACCACGTTCACGCCGGCGCGAATCATGCGTTCGAGGACCGCGGGGTCGCTCGAAGCGGGGCCGAGCGTGGCAACGATCTTGGTGGCGCGACGAGCCATGGACATGGGTCTCCTTGTAATTTAGTTTCGGATTCTCACACGGAAGCGGTTACCGACAGGTTACCAATCGGCCCGCTCCGGGCTAACGGACCAGCCTGTGCCGGACGGCATAACGAGTGAGGCCCGCGATGTCGAAAATGCCGAGGCGCTCCATGATGCGCGCCCGGTGCGCATCCACCGTCTTCGAGCTCAGCCCGAGCTGGGTGCCGATGGCGCGGGACGACTGTCCGCTTGCGATGCAGACGAGGATCTCCATCTGGCGCTCGGTCAGTTGCGCCTGCGGGCTGTTGGTCGCGGGCAGCAGCAGCTGCGGCGCCAGCGACGGGCTGACGTAGCGCCGGCCGGCCATCACGGCCGTGATCGCCGCCTCCAGTTCCGCCGTGGCGGCCTGCTTGACGATGTAGCCGGTGGCGCCGGCGGCAAATGCGGAGCGCGCCGCGGCGGCCGAGTCGTCCATCGACAGCACGATGGTGCGCACCTCCGGATGCGCCTGCTGGATCCGTGCGATCGCCTCCAGGCCGTCCATGCCGGGCATGCCGATGTCGCTCATCACGATGTCGGTGCCCACCAGCTCCAGCAGGCCCACCAGCTCGGCGCCGTCGCGCGCCTCGCCGACCACGTCCACGCCCGGCAGCAGCGACAGCAACGCGCTGATGCCCGAGCGCACCAGCTCGTGGTCGTCGGCCAGCACGATCCGCACCGTGGGCGCGATGACCGCGTCAGCCATGCTGTTCCAGTTGCAGGCGCAGGATGAGGGCCAGGTCTTCCATCCGCGCCGGCTTGGCGAGGACTTCGCGCGCACCGGCCGCCAGGCAGGCCTTGCGCTCCTGCGCCCCGGCGGCGTTGGACAGCACTACCACCGGCAACTGCAGGCCGGCGTCGGCCAGCGCCCGCAGCACGCCCAGGCCGTCCAGCCCTGGCATGTGGAAGTCGAGCAGCAGCAAGGCGGGGCGCTCGCCCGGCGCCAGCGCGCACAGGGCCGCCACCGCCTGCTCGCCGCGGGCGAAGGTGCGCACCTCGGACACGCCGCATTGCGTCAGCAGCACCAGCTCCAGTAGCGCCCGGTAGCTCTCGTCGTCGTCGACGGCGAACACGCGGTCAGTCTTCACGGGACGAATCCACGGTGTCCAGGAACACCTCGGGCAGGCTGATCCAGAAGGTGGCCCCCACGTCCGGCTCGGCCTCCGCCCGCACCGTGCCGCCATGCCGCTGCACGATGCGCTGCACCGTTGCCAGCCCGATGCCGGTGCCGGGGAAGTCGGCGGCATGGTGCAGCCGCTGGAACGGCGCGAACAGCTTGGCCGCCAGCCTGGTGTCGAAGCCGGCACCCTGGTCGGCGACGCGCAGGGTGGTGAAGCCGGGCGGCTCGCCCCACTCGATGCCCACCTGGAGCCGCATGACCTCCTTGCGGGCCGAGAACTTCCAGGCATTGCCGATCAGGTTGCGCAGCGCCACCGCCATCAGCGCGGCGTCGCAGGTCATCACCATGCCGGGTTCGATGTCCACGCTGCAGATGCGGTCCGGCTCGGCGGCACGCAGTTCGTCGACCACCGCATGGGCCAGCGCGGTGATGTCGACGCTGGTGCGGCGCAGCGGCGCGGAACGCGCCAGCTGGTGCAGCGAGAGCATGGCGTCGATCAGCACGAACATCGCGGCGACGCCGGCGCGCACGCGCTGCAGATAGCCGGCCTCGCGCTCGTCCACGCGGCCCTGCAGCCGCTCCGCCAGCACGTGGGTGAAGCCGTCGATGGCGGCCAGCGGCGCCTTCAGGTCGTGCGAGACCGAATAGGAAAAAGCCTCGAGCTCGCGGTTGGCTGTTTCCAGCTGGCGGGTGCGGCGCTGCACGCGCCGTTCCAGGCTGGCATTGAGCCGCAACACCTCGTCGCGCGCCTGGCGCAGGCCGGTGATGTCGGTGTGCAGCACCAGCGCGGCGCCGGCGCCGGCCCAGCCGATCGGCACCGCCTGCAGCCGGAACCAGCGCCGCTCCTGGGCCGAGTGGCAGGGGTAGTCGAGGTTGAATTCGCGGGTGGCGCCGGCCAGCACGCTGCGGATGCCGGCGGCGGCGGCCTGCGCGTACGGGGCTTCCTCGCCCTGGGCTGCATCGCACACCGCCAGGTAGTTGTAGCCCTCGCCCGGCCCGGGCGCCGAGCTCGCGGTGCCGAAGCGGCGCCAGCCAGCGTTGACGGCCAGCACCTGCCCCGTCGCGCCCACCACGGCCACCTGCCCCGGCAGCTGGGCCAGCAAGGCGAGCGCCGGCGCCGCCGCGCTATCTGGTTCTGCCTGGTTGGTCGTCACCCTGTGCCGGCGTCAGCCGCTGGCCCGTTGCGCCAGGATCTCGAGCGCCGGCAGGGTCTTGCCTTCCAGCATTTCGAGGAAGGCGCCGCCACCGGTGGAGATGTAGCCCACGTCCTTCTCGATGCCGTACTTGGCGATCGCCGCCAGCGTGTCGCCGCCGCCGGCGATGCTGAAGGCGTCCGATTCGGCGATCGCGCGCGCGATGGTCTCGGTGCCGTGGGCAAAGGCGTCGAACTCGAACACGCCCACCGGCCCGTTCCAGACGATGGTGCCGGCGGCCTTGAGCTGCCGGGCCAGCTTGCGTGCCGTCTGCGGGCCGATGTCCAGGATCAGGTCGTCGGGCGCGACGTCGGCGGCGGCCTTCACGGTGGCCGGGGCGTCGGCGGCAAAGGTCTTGGCCACCACCACGTCGGTGGGGATCGGCACCTCGGCGCCGCGCGCCTTCATCGCCTCGATGACCGACCTGGCCTGGCCGACCAGGCCCGGCTCGGCCAGCGACTTGCCGATCGGCATTCCCGCCGCCAGCAGGAAGGTGTTGGCGATGCCGCCGCCCACCACCATCTGGTCGACCTTGGCGGCCAGGGCCTGCAGGATCGTCAGCTTGGTCGACACCTTGGAGCCGGCGACGATGGCCACCAGCGGCCGCCTGGGATTGGCCAGCGCCTTGGTGATCGCGTCGATCTCGGCGGCCAGCAGCGGGCCGGCGCAGGCGATCTTCGCGTACTGGGCGATGCCGTAGGTGGAGGCTTCGGCGCGGTGCGCGGTGCCGAAGGCGTCGTGCACGAAGATGTCGCACAGCGCCGCCATCTTCCGCGCCAGCACCGGATCGTTCTTCTTCTCGCCCTTGTTCAGGCGGCAGTTCTCCAGCAGCACGACTTCTCCCGGCTGGATGTCCACGCCCGCCACCCAATCCTGCTTCAGCGGCACCGGGCGGCCGAGCAGTTCCGACAGGCGCTTGGCGACCGGCGCCAGCGAAGCCTCGGGCCGGAACACACCTTCAGTGGGGCGGCCCAGGTGCGAGGTGACCCTCACCGCCGCGCCGCCGGCCAGCGCCAGCTGGATGCAGGGCACCGAGGCGCGGATGCGGGTGTCCTCGGTGATGTTGCCGGCTTCGTCCTGCGGCACGTTGAGGTCGGCCCGGATGAAGACGCGGCGGCCGCGGGCGCGGCCCTCGTCGCACAGATCGGAAAAGCGCAGGACGTTCATGACAGCTCTGAGGGTT
>JAQGMU010000225.1 GCA_028292195.1 Ramlibacter sp.
TGTCGCCGGCCCAGGCCATCAAGCTCGGTCCCGGTTACCAGGTGCCTTACGCGCGGCGGGTCAAGGCGGCCGTGGGGCTGCCGACGATTGCGGTGGGGCTGATCACCGAGCCGGAGCAGGCCGAGGCCATCATCGCTTCCGGCGAAGCCGACGCCGTCTCGCTGGCCCGGGCCATGCTGTACGACCCGCGCTGGCCCTGGCACGCGGCCGCCAAGCTCGGGGGCCATGTGTTCGCGCCCAGGCAGTACTGGCGCTCGCAGCCGCACCAGTTCAAGGACCTGTTCACGGGGTCCAGCTTCGGCCAGCGCTAGGAGCCTGGGCGGCAGAGCGACGGTCACTCTCCGGCGACGTCGGCCGGCGTTGCGGAATGCGACAGCAGGTAGCTGCCGCGCACTGCGCCGGCTGCGGCGCCCATGGCGAGCAGCGCGTCTTCCGCCAGCGCGGACTGCAGCAGCGACTCCAGCGCGGGCGCCTCGTAGGCCGTGGCGACGAAGATCCAGTCCGCGGCGGCATCACCGCCACGGATCTTCTGCTCCGTCGTTTCCGCGATGCCGGGCGCTTGATGCTGCAGCAGGTGGCCGCCGGCGAATCCGGGCCGCCCCGCCAGTTCGCGGGTCAATCCCGCCAGCGCGCCACGCAATTCCTGGCTACGACCGGCAGCCGGCGACAGCTGCACCGTCAGCGCATGTCGCGCGACCGTGCCGCCGGCCGACGCCAGCACCTGGCATTGGCAGCGCACCATGCTCCGGTGCAGCGGCATCATGCGCTGCGACCAGGGCGACGGCGCATTCAGCCGCTCCAGGTAGGCCGGCGAGGAAAGCGTTTCGTGTGATGCCAGCTCGTACATGACGAACACACCCTCGCCGCCGTTCGCGTCCAGCCAGCGGCTCGCGCGCAGGAAGCCCGGAATCCGCAGCCGCTCGGGAAAATGCTCGTGGCTGTGCCAGTGCTCGAACTCGGGTCGCTGCTGCGCGTCCATGCTCCACCACATGGCAAGGCAGGCTTGATCCCGGGTCATTTGCGGTTCTCCTTCTTCGCCGCACTGGCGGCCGCCGCGGGCAGGCGGCCCCGTTTCGCCAGGCCTTCGCGCAGCATGAACTCCACCTGCGCGTTGGCGCTGCGCAGTTCCTGGGCGGCCAGGCGCTCGATCTCCTCCCACAGGACCGGGTCGATCCGCAGCGGGAAGGCCTTCTTGCCGGGGCTCGCCATCGCGACTCGTGCAGCGCTGGCGCGCTTACGTGTACAGGGTTCCGGTGTTGATCACGGGCTGCACCTCGTTTTCCGAGCAGAGCACGACCAGCAGGTTCGACACCATGGCGGCCTTGCGCTCGTCGTCCAGCGTGACGAGGTTGCGCTCCGACAGGCCCTTCAGCGCCGCTTCGACCATGCCGACGGCACCCGCCACGATCTGGTGGCGCGCGCTGACGATGGCCGTCGCCTGTTGCCGCCGCAGCATCACCTGCGCGATTTCCGGGGCGTAGGCCAGGTGGGTCAGCTTGGAGTCGAGCACCTCGACCCCGGCGCTGCCGAAGCGCAGGTTCAGTTCCGCCTTGAGCGCATTCGCCACCACATCGAGGCCGGCTCGCAGCGTGGTCTCGTCCTTCTCCAGGTCTTCGCCGGTGTCGTACGCGTACTGCGTGGCCAGGTGGCGGATGGCCGCCTCGGCCTGGATGCTGACGAAGGCGGTGTAGTCGTCGATCTCGAACACCGCCTGGGCGGTGTCGCGCACCCGCCAGACGACGGCGGCGCCGATCTCCACCGGGTTGCCGCGCTTGTCGTTCACCTTCAGGCGCGCCGTGTTCAGGTTGCGGGCCCGCAGCGAAATCTTCTTGCCGCTCTGCAGCGGGTTGGTCCAGCGCAGGCCTTCGGTACGGTCCGTGCCCATGTATTTGCCGAACAGGGTCAGCACGATGCCTTCATTGGGCTGCAGCATGTACAGGCCGGGCAGCATGGCCGCGCCGGCCACCACCAGCGCCAGGCCGAAAGCGGGCGGCAAGGCGTGGCGGATGGTCAGCAGCGCGCCCAGGCCGACCAGGACCACCACCACGACGGCCGCCGCATAGCCGTTCAGGGACCGGTAGCGGACTTCGGTTCGAATGAGGCGTTGCGCGGATTCAGCTTCGGAATTCATGGGGGCTCCGATCGAAAGTGATATCACTCTAATATCGGAAAATCAAGCTGTCAAGCAGCCGTGACACGCCCGGGTCTCACATCTGCCGGAACAGGTGCAGGTAGCTCCGGCTCACCGGCAGCACTTCCCTGCGCCCCTTCAGGTGCACGCCCGCGGTCTCGTTCTCGCCGCGCGTCACGTGGCTGATGGCCCGCAGGTTCACCACCACCGAGCGGTGCACCTGCGCGAACTGCGCCGCGTCGAGCTGCGGCACCAGTGTCTTCAGCGGAACGCTGATCAGGGCTTCGGCCGGCTTGCCGTCGTCGCCGCGCCAGGCGATCAGCGTGTATTTCTCGTCGGAGCGCAGGAAGTCGATCTCGTCGACGTGGATCAGGCGCACGGTGCCGCCGGCGCTGGCGCGCAGCCAGCGCAATGGCGCGGGCGCGGCGTTGCCCGCCTTCAGCTGCGCGGCCAGTTGCTGGAGCAGTTCCTCCGTCACCTGCGACGGCTGCGCCGCCTGCAGCCGTTCCCGCAGCCGCGCCACCGTGGTCGCCAGCCGGGCGGCGTCGACCGGCTTGACCAGGTAGTCGAGGGCGCCCTGTTCGAAGGCCTGCAAGGCGTACTGCTCGAAGGCCGTCACGAACACGAGCTGGGCGCGGGCGCCGATCTGGCGCGCGGCCTCCACGCCGGACACGCCAGGCATGTGCACGTCCAGGAAACAGATGTCGGGCCGCTGCGCCTCGAAGTGCTCCACCGCCTCGCGCCCATTGCGCGCCCGCGCCACCACGTCCAGCTCCGGCCAGGCCTGGGCCAGCATCTGCTCCAGCTCCTCGCGCAGCAAGGGCTCGTCGTCGGCGATCAGCGCGGTGGGCCGCCGTGCAGTCATGCCAAGCCTCGCTGCGCCGGAAACTCCAGCTCGGCGCAGGCGCCGTGCGGCGTGCTGCCCGCCAGCCGCAGCTGCGCTTCGCCGAACTCCAGCCGCAGGCGTTCGCGCAGGGTCTCGAGGCCGGTGCCCGTGCCCTGCCCGCTTTCCTGCAGGCCGACGCCCGTGTCCAGCACGCGGGCGAGGCAGCGGCCCTCGCGCACCGTCACGCTGACGTCGATGCGGCCGCCCTCCTCGCTCGGGTCGATGCCGTGGCGCACGGCGTTCTCCACCAGCGTCAGCAGCGCCATCGGCGGGCAGCGCAGCTCCAGCGCCTCGACGTCGGCATGCACCGAGAACTGCAGGCGGTCCGGCATGCGCATGTGCATCAGGTCCAGGTAGGCCCGCACCAGGCCCAGCTCGCGCGCCACCGTGCCGGCGGTGTCGCCGAGGCCGGGCATCGCGGCGCGCAGGTAGGCGATCAGGCTGTCCAGCACCGCCGGCGCCTGCGGCGAGCCGGCCTTGACCAGGGCCCGCACGTTGGCCAGCGTGTTGAACAGGAAGTGCGGCTGCACCTGCGCCTGCAGCAGCCGCAGCCGCGCATCGACGGCCTGGCGCTCGAGCTCGCTGCGTTCCAGCTGGAAGCTCAGGGCCTGGTGGCGGGCCAGCGCCTCGCGCTGCCGCACCATCACGCCGAAGGCGATCCAGGGCGCGAACAGCACGCCCGGGCCCAGCAGCCCGTAGAAGCCGGCGCGCTGCGCCGGGTCGGCCAGGATGGCTCGCATGTCGGCGCCGCTGCGCACCCCGTAGGCCAGCAGCACGCCGATGGGAATCGCGACCAGCACGCCGATCAACTGCAGCACCCAGCGCGCCAGCCAGCGGGGCAGGCGCCGCGGCCACTGCTCGAACACGCCGAACAGCAGCAGCGCCAGCAGCGCGATGGTGGCGGTGCGCATGAACCACACCAGCATCGGCGTGGTGGAGCGGTCGAACACCAGCGCGAAGGCCAGCGCCACCAGCAGGGTGAAGCCCAGCCGAGGCCAGGCCACGAGCCGCCACCAGCCCGGCGAGGCGGGCGGACCCGGGTTGTCGATGATCGAAGTGCTCATGCGGCGCAAGTGTGGCGAAAGCCGGGCCCGGCAGGCAAGGCAAGGTTGACGAAGCACGGCCGGGGCAGCCCGAACGGCGGCTGGCGGCGACGCCCCGCACGGGTTCTCAGGCCGCCGCCTGCACCAGCCGGTAGCCGACGGCCGTTTCGGTCAGCAGGTGGCGCGGCTGGGCCGGCTCGGCTTCCAGCTTCTGCCGCAGGTGCCCCATGTAGATGCGCAGGTAGTGATTCCGCTCGGCCTGCGAAGGGCCCCACACCTCGCGCAGCAGCTGGCGGTGGGTCAGCACGCGGCCTGCGTTGGCGATCAGCACCGACAGCAGGCGGTATTCGATCGGTGTCAGGTGCACTTCATCGCCGTCGCGGCGAACGACACGCGAACGCTGGTCCACCTCGATGCCGCCAAAGCGGAACACCGGCTCCGCACCGTCCGCCCCGCCTTCGGCCGCCACGGCGCGCGGCCGCCGCAGGGTGGCCCGCACGCGCGCGAGCAGTTCACCCACGCCGAAGGGCTTGGTCAGGTAGTCGTCGGCCCCGGCATCCAGCGCCGCGATCTTGTCGGCCTCGTCGGCCCGCGCCGACAACACCACGATGGGCACGGAGGACCAGCCGCGGACGTCCCGGATCAGGTCCATGCCGTCGCCATCGGGCAGGCCCAGGTCCAGCACGATCAGGTCGGGCTTGCGGGTGCCGGCCTCGATCAGCCCGCGCTGCTGGGTGGCGGCCTCGTGCACCAGCCAGCCCTCGGCTTCCAGCGCGGCGCGGACGAAGCGGCGGATCTGCGGCTCGTCCTCGACGACCAGGGCAACGGGGGCGGGGGAGCTCATGAGGTGATGGAGGGCAGTTCGGGCGGCGGCCGGCGCGGCAGGCGGACCGTGAATTCTGCGCCACCGCCGACCGCGTTCGCGGCGGTGATGGTGCCACGGTGGGCATCCACCACGGCCCTGCAGATGGCCAGGCCCAAGCCGACGCCGGGACGCGCGGACTCGGCCTCGCCCCGGGTGAATTTCTCGAACAAGGTTTCCTCGCGGCCGCGCACCGAGGCCGGCAGCCCCGGCCCGTGATCGCGCACCGCCAGCACGAGCTGGGTGTCGGTCACCGCGGCGCGCAGCTCGATGGGGGGCGCACCGTGCCGGACGGCGTTCTCCAGCAGATTCACCAGCACCCGCTCCATCAGCGTGGCGTCGAATTCCACCAGCGGCAGGTCCGGCGGCACGCGCACTTCCACTTTCCTGTCCGCCAGCAGCGGCCGCAGCATGCGCAGGGCGACACCCACCACTTCCTCCACCGACTGCCACTCCAGCCGCAGGCTCACCTTGCCGCTTTGCAGGCGCGCCATCTCCAGCAGGTTGTTCACCAGCGTGCCGAGTTCGCGCGCCTGGTCCGCCAGCATCTGGGCGGTGTCGGCCTGCCCGGCGCTCAGCGGCGGCCGGCTCGCGGCCAGCGACTCCGCCAAGCCGATCAGCGCCGTCAGCGGCGTGCGCACGTCGTGCGAGATGGCCGCCAGCAGCGCGTTGCGCAACCGCTCCGATTCCATGTCCACCAGCGCCTGCTGGGCGATCTCCACGTAGTGCACGCGCTCCAGCGCGATGGCGACCTGGCGCGCCAGCGTCTCCAGCTGGCGCCGCTGCTCGGGGATGAACAGCCAGCGCGGCTGCGCCGGCCGCAGCGCCAGCACGCCGCGCACCCGCATCGGCGCCTGCAGGGGCACGTAGTGCCAGGCGTGGGCGGCCAGCGTGCTGGTGCCCAGGCCGGCGGGCTGGGCGTTGCGAAAGGCCCAGTCGGCGACGGCGCGGTCGAAGCCGGCCGGCGGGTGGGCCGGAACGACCAGCTCGTCGCGCGCGTCGGTAGCCAGCACCACGGCGTCGCCGCCGAAATGGCCGCGCGCCGCGTCCTCCCCCATTGCCGTCACTTGCGACGCCAACAACGCGCCGGACAGGTCGCGCGTCAGCTCGAACAGCGACTGCGCCCGACGCTCGCGGCTGGCGGCGATGCGGACCTGGAAGCGCAGGCCGGCCGTCAGCTGCCCCGTCAGCAGGCCAACGCCCAGCATGACAACGAAGGTGACGAGGTACTGCAAGTCGTTGACGGCGAAAGACAGGCGCGGCTCGACGAAGAAGAAGTCGAAGGCCGCGACGTTCAGGCAGGCTGCCAGCGCCGCCGGCCCGCGGCCGAAGCGCAAAGCCACCAGCACGGTCCCCAGCAGGAACAGCATGACGCTGTTCGCCAGGTCCAGCAGGTCGCGCAGCGGCATCGCCGCCAGCGTGATGCCGATGCTGGCCGCCGCGGCCCAAGCGTAGCGCGGCCACTCCGGCGCCTCGCCGGGGCGCTCTTCCTCCGGCGCGGCCTGCACCAGCCGCGCCAGCCGGCGCACGCTCTCGCGCCGGCCGATCTCCACGATGTCCAGGCTGGGCCCCAGCGCCGCCAGCCGGCGCGTCATGCTGGGCCGGGCCAGGCCCCAGGGCAGGCGGGGAGGGCCCGGTCGGCCGACCACCAGGGTGGCGCAATTGAGCTGCTGCGCGTGCTGCACCAGTTCCGCCGCGGCGGCGTTGCCGGCCAGCACCGCGGTGCCGGCGCCCATCTCCTCGGCCAGCTTGAGCACCGCCAGGATGCGGTCGCGCTCCGGCGCCGGGAGCCGCCGCAGCTGCGGCGTTTCGACGTAGGCCGCGTGCCAGCGCACGTTCAGCTGGCCGGCCAGCCGGGCGGCGGCACGCACCGCCTGCTCGCTGCCTTCGCGGGCGCCGACGCAGGCCAGGATCGCGCCGCCGGTGTTCCAGGCCGGCGCGATCGATTGCTCCACCCGGTAGCTGCGCACGTCGTCCTCGACGTGCTCCGCGGTGCGGCGCAGCGCCATCTCGCGCAGCGCGATCAGGTTGCCCTTGCGGAAGAAGTTCTGCGCCGCGCGCTCGACCTGCTGGGGAATGTAGACCTTGCCAGCCTTCAGCCGCGCCATCAGCTCGTCGGGCGTGACGTCCACCAGCACGACTTCATCGGCCGCATCCAGCACGGTGTCGGGCACCGTCTCCTGCACGCGAATGCCGGTAATGGCGCCGACGATGTCGTTCAGGCTCTCCAGGTGCTGCACGTTGAGGGTGGACCAGACGTCGATGCCGGCATCCAGCAGTTCCTGCACGTCCTGCCAGCGCTTGGGGTGGCGCGAGCCCGGCACGTTGGAATGCGCCAGTTCGTCCACCAGCAGGATCCCCGGCTTGCGCACCAGTGCGGCGTCGAGGTCGAACTCGGGCAGCGTGCGCCCGCGGTACGGCACCTGGCGCAGCGGCAGCCGCGGCAGGCCCTCGGCCAGTTGCGCGGTCTCGCTGCGGCCGTGCGTTTCGACCAGGCCGACCATCACGTCGCGGCCCGCCTGCTGCTCGCGCCGCGCCGCGCCCAGCATGGCGAAGGTCTTGCCGACACCGGCGTTGGCGCCGAAGTAGATGCGCAGCCGGCCGCGCCGCGCGCGTTGCTCGTGCTGCTGCAGCTGCGCGAGCAGTTCGTCGGGGTCGGGGCGAGTGTCGGGGGCGAGCGCCATGGATGGTCCGGAATGCTTGCGTGGAGCCGCGGCTCGCGAATTCATTGTCCTCCATCGAGCGCCAGGTTCAGACGCAGCACGTTGACGACCGGCTCCCCGATGACCGGAAGCCAGGGCTGCTCGACGTGCTGCTCCACCAACGCCGCCACCCGCTCCTGCGGCAACCCGCGCGCCTTGGCCACTCGCGCCACCTGGTAGCGCGCGGCCGCCGGCGTGATGTGCGGATCCAGCCCGCTGGCCGAGGCGGTGACCAGGTCGATCGGCACCGGCGCCGTGTTGCCCGGGTCGGCTGCGCGCAGCGCCTCGATGCGGCCCTTGACGGCATCGACCAGCGCCGGGTTGAGCGGCCCCTGGTTGGAGCCGCTGGAGGCACCCGCGTTGTACGGCATCGGCGAGGTGGCCGAGGGCCGGCCCCAGAAGTGCTTCGGGTCGCTGAAATTCTGGCCGATGAGGGCCGAACCGACCGGCTTGCCGCCCTGGAACACCAGGCTGCCGGCGGCTTGCGCGGGGAACAGGGCCTGGGCCGCCCCGGTCACGGCCAGCGGGTAGGCGATGCCGACCAGCAGCGTGAGCGCCGCGAACAGCACCAGGGTGGGACGGAGGATGGAAAGCTTGTTCATGGGTTGTCCTTCATGCGAGGCCGGCGACGGCCAGCAGCAGGTCGATGATCTTGATGCCCACGAAGGGCACGATCAGGCCGCCGACGCCGTAGATTGCGAGGTTGCGGCGCAGCAGGGCGGCCGCGCCGACCGGACGGAAGCGCACGCCCTTCAGCGCCAGCGGAATCAGGAAGACGATGATCAGCGCATTGAAGATCACCGCCGACAGGATGGCCGACTGCGGGCTGGCCAGCCGCATCACGTTCAGCGCCGCCAGCTGCGGATAGGTGGTGACGAAGATGGCCGGCAGGATGGCGAAGTACTTCGCCACGTCGTTGGCGATGGAGAAGGTGGTGAGCGAGCCGCGCGTCATCAGCAGCGCCTTGCCCGTCTCCACCACTTCCAGCAACTTGGTCGGATCGGAGTCGAGGTCGACCATGTTGCCGGCCTCCTTGGCGGCCTGGGTGCCGCTGTTCATCACGACCGCCACGTCGGCTTGCGCCAGCGCCGGCGCGTCGTTGGTGCCGTCGCCGGTCATGGCGACCAGCCGGCCTTCGGCCTGGTACTGGCGGATCATGGCCAGCTTGGCCTCCGGCGTGGCTTCGCCCAGGAAGTCGTCGACGCCCGCTTCGGCCGCGATGGCGGCGGCCGTGAGCTGGTTGTCGCCGGTGATCATGATGGTCTTGATGCCCATCCGGCGCAGCTCGGCGAAGCGCTCGCGGATGCCGGACTTGACGATGTCCTTCAGCTCGATCACGCCCAGCGCCTTGCCGCCCTCGGACACCACCAGCGGCGTGCTGCCGCGCCGCGCGATTTCGTCGGTGGCGCGCATCACTTCGGCCGGCACGCTGCCGCCCAGGGACTGCACGTGCTTGCGGATGGCGTCCCCGGCGCCCTTGCGCAGCGCCACGTCGGCGACGGGATCCGGCACGTCGGCGCCGCTCATGCGGTTGTGCGCGCTGAAAGGAATGAAGCGGGCGCCTTCCACGCCGCGGTCATCGACGCGCAGCCGCCGCGCCAGTTCCACGATCGAGCGCCCTTCCGGCGTCTCGTCGGCCAGCGAAGAGACCAGCGCAACCCGCGCCAGGTGTTCCTGCGACACGCCCGGCGCCGGGAAGAAGGCGGAGGCCTGGCGGTTGCCGTGGGTGATGGTGCCGGTCTTGTCCAGCAACAGCACGTCGATGTCGCCCGCGGCTTCGACCGCGCGGCCGGAAGTGGCGATCACGTTGGCCTGCATCATCCGGCTCATGCCGGCCACCCCGACGGCGGACAGCAGGCCGCCGATGGTGGTGGGGATCAGGCAGACCAGCAGCGACACCAGGGCCGTCAGCGTCACCACTTTCCCGACACCTGACACCTCGACGCTGAAGATGGAATACGGCAGCAGCGTCACCGTCACCACCAGGAACACGATGGTGAGGGCGATCAGCAGGATGTGCAGGGCGATCTCGTTGGGTGTCTTCTGCCGGCGCGCGCCCTCGACCATGCCGATCATGCGGTCCAGGAACGACTCGCCCGGGTTGACGGTGACGCGCATCACCACCCAGTCGGACAGCAAGCGGGTGCCGCCCGTGACGGAGGAAAAGTCGCCGCCGGCCTCGCGCACCACCGGCGCCGATTCGCCGGTGATGGCGCTTTCGTCGACCGAAGCGACGCCCTCGATCACCTCGCCGTCCAGCGGGATGGCGTCGTTGGCCTCCACCAGCACCACGTCGCCCTTGCGCAGCTGCTCGCCCTCGCACGGCAACCACTTGGTGCCGTGGAAGCGCTCCTGGCCGCTGCGCTCGTACTTCTTGGCCCAGACGCTCTTCTTCATGGTGCGCAGCGAGGCGGCCTGCGCCTTGCTGCGGCCCTCCGCCAGGGCCTCGGCGAAGTTGGCGAACAGCACGGTGAACCACAGCCACAGCGCGACGGCGAAGATGAAACCCGCCGGCGCCTCGCCGCCGCCCCGCAGGGCCTGCAGCCACAGCAGGGTGGTGACGATGCTGCCGATGTAGACGACGAACATCACCGGGTTGCGCCACTGCACCCGAGGGTCCAGCTTGGCGAAGGCGCCCAACAGCGCCGGTTTCATCAGCGCGGCGTCGAACAGCCGGAGTTGTTCCCTGGGATGCCTGCCCACGGGGAGTTGTCGGGGATTCTTGGTCATGACAGGTCCTTACTGGCCGTTCCAGAGCACCAGGTGCTCCACCGTCGGGCCGAGGGCCAGCGCCGGCACATAGTTCAACAGGCCGACCAGCAGCACGGTGCCGATCAGCAGCGCGACGAACAGCGGGCCGTGCGTCGGCATGGTCCCGGCCGTCACCGGCAGCCGCTTGTTGGCCGCCAGGGCGCCGGCAATGGCCAGCACGGGAACGATCACGCCGAAGCGGCCGAACCAGGCCGCCAGGCCCAGCATGGCGTTGTAGAAGGGCGTGTTGGCCGACAGGCCGGCGAAGGCGCTGCCGTTGTTGTTGGCGGCGGAGGTGAAGGCGTACAGGATCTCGCTGAAGCCGTGGGCGCCGGGGTTGGCCACGCCCGCCTTGCCGGCCCCGGCGATCACCGCAATGGCGGTGCCCGCCAGCACCACGATCGGCGTCACGAGGATGGCCACCGAGGCCAGCTTCATCTCGTAGGCCTCGATCTTCTTGCCCAGGTACTCCGGCGTGCGGCCGATCATCAGGCCGGCGATGAACACCGCCAGGATGGCGAAGACCAGCATGCCGTACAGGCCCGAGCCAACGCCGCCGAACACCACCTCGCCCAGCTGCATCAGCACCAGCGGCACCATGCCGCCCAGCGGGGTGAAGGAGTCGTGCATGGCGTTGACGGCGCCGCAGGAGGCCGCGGTGGTGATGGCGGCGAACAGGCCCGAGCTGGCGATGCCGAAGCGGACCTCCTTGCCTTCCATGTTGCCGCC
>JAQGMU010000233.1 GCA_028292195.1 Ramlibacter sp.
TCACCATACCGATTCGGCAAGGAGACAAGACCATGGCCGGCCTCTGGTTCGAGCAATTCAGCGTGGGACAGGTGTTCGAGCACGAGATCCGCAGGACCGTGACCGAAGCCGACAACGTCTGGTTCAGCAGCGCCACCTACAACCCGGCGGCGATCCACATCGACGCCGAGTACTGCAAGACCACCGAGTTCGGCAAGCCGCTGGTCAACAGCATCTTCACGCTGGGCCTCGTGATCGGCCTGTCGGTGCAGGACACCACGCTGGGCACCACCATCGCCAACCTCGGCATGAGCGACACCCGCTTCCCGAAACCGGTGTTCTACGGCGATACCATCCGCTCGCGCACCACGGTGAAGGAACTGCGCGAGAGCAAGTCGCGGCCCAACGCCGGCATCGTCACCTTCCTGCACCAGGGCTTCAACCAGCGCGGCGAGGAAGTCTGCACCTGCACCCGCCAGGGCCTGATGCTGCGCAAGCCCGCCTGATCAACTTCCAACAAGAGACCCACATGCGAACCTTACTGAAGACCGCGGCCGCCCTGCTGCTCGCCGCCGGCACCCTGTCCGCCCAGGCCCAGGCCTATCCCAGCAAGCCGATCCGGCTGATCGTGCCCTACGCCGTCGGCCAGGGCACCGACATCGCGGCGCGCTACGTCGCCGACGAACTGGGCAAGGAACTGAAGCAGCCCCTCATCGTCGACAACCGGCCCGGCGCCGGCGGCAACGTCGGCACGGTCGCGGCCGCCCGTTCGGCGCCCGACGGCTACACGCTGATGATAGGCACCAACGCCACCCACGCCGCCAACACCTTCCTCTACGCCAACCCGGGCTTCGACCCGCAGGAGGACTTCGATCCCATCGCCATGGTCGGCATCCTGCCGCTGGTGTACGTGGCCAACAACGCCAGCCCGGTCAACAACATCCAGGAACTGATCCGCGCCGCCAAGGCCAAACCGGACGCACTGAACACCGCCATCTCCACCACCACCTGCCGCATGGCGCACGAGCTGTTCAAGCAGCGCGCCGAAGCGCCCATGTTCCCGGTCGACTACAAGGGCAGCGCGCAGGCCGTGACCGCCGTGATCGGCAACCAGATCGAGTTCATGGTCGACACCATCACCTCGCTGCGCACGGCCATCGCCAGCAAGCAGGTCAAGGCGCTGGGCGTGACCTCGGCGCACCAGAGCAAGCTGCTGCCGGGCGTGAAGTCGGTGGCCGAGCAAGGCGTGCCCGGCTACGAGCTGGTCGGCTGGACGGTGATCTACGCGCCCAAGGGCCTGCCGCCCGAAGCCACCCGCACGCTCGTCGCCGCCCTGAACAAGACGCTGGCGCGGCCCGAGGTGCAGGAGAAGCTGCTGCAGATGGGCATCGAACCGCTCGCCAAGTCGGGCGAAGAGCTGAAAGCCTTCGGCGTGGCGGAGAAGGAAAAGTGGGGCCGGCTGATCAAGGGCGCCGGGCTGAAGGCGAGCTGAGGCTTCAGTCGAACCGGGGCGGCCGGCGCGCCAGCAGCGCCGCCACTCCGGTGGCGAAGTCCTGGGTCGCGGCGCAACGACCGACGGCTTTCGCTTCCAGCACCATCTGCTTGCCCAGGTCGCCATAGGCGGCCTCGTTCAGCAGCCGCTTGGTGCTGGCCATGGCCACCGCCGGCCCTTCGGTCAGCCGCTGCAACAGCGCCTGCGTCGCGGCCGGCAAGTCGGCGTCGGCCACCACTTCGCTGACCATGCCGTAGCGCAGGGCCTGTCCGGCATCCAGCCGCTCGCCCAGCAGCGCCATCTTCATGGCCGCCTTGATGCCCATGGCCTGGACCAGCAAGGTGCTGACGAGGCAGTCCACCGCCAGGCCGATCTTCACGTGGGCGGCCACGAAGAAACTGCTGCTGCCGCACAGCACGTAGTCGGCCGCCAGGCACAGCCCCAGCCCGGCACCGGCGATGGCGCCCTGCGCCACCACCACCACCGGCTTGCTGCATTCCAGCACGGCCTGCGGCAGGCGGCCGCCCACCAGCACGCGGCGCTCGAACATGTCCTGCCGGCCCTCGGGCGGCGTCGCCATGATCTCCGCGAAATTCTTGACGTCGCCGCCGGCGCAGAAGTGCTCGCCTTCGCCCCGCAGCACGATGCACTTGATGGCGGGGTCGGCGTCGGCTTGCCGGATCGCCTGCAGCAGCTCGGTGATCAGGTCGTGGCTCAGCGCGTTGCGCGCCTCCGGCCGGTTCAGGGTGAGGTGGATGGCGCGGCCTTCGCGCACGATCTTCAGCAAGCCGGACATGGCAGCGGCCTCAGGCGACGACCGCGCGGCCGTTGTTCAACACAAGCACGTTGCGCTCGGCAACGCGCGTACGGAAGCTCACCACCTCGCCATCGCGCCAGATCTCGGTGACCAGCGTCTCGCCGGGATACACCGGCGAGGAGAAGCGCAGCCTGAGCGAACGCAGTCGCGCCGGGTCGTCGCCGCAGCAGGCGCGCATGACGGCGCGTGTCGCCACGCCCAGCGAGCAGAGGCCGTGCAGGATCGGCCTTTCGAAACCGGCCTTGCGGGCGATCACCGGATCCGCATGGATCGGGTTGTAGTCGCCGCTCAGGCGGTAGATCAGCGCGGCGCGCGCAAGCGTCGCCAGTTCGACCGAGGTGTCGGGTGCGCGCTCGGGGATCGCATGCGGGGACTGCGCCTCGTTCACCGTGGAGCCGCAGCCGCCGTCGCCGCGCAGCACGTAGGTGCTGTCTATGGTGCTCACCAGGGCGCCGCTGCCGCTCTCGTGCAAGTGCTTGCGCAGGAACAGCATCGCGCCCTTGCCGGCGCCCTTGTCCAGCACGCCCAGCACCTGGTTGCTGCTGACGTAGCTGAGGCCAGGCTCCAGCGGCTTGTGCATCTCGAAGCCCTGCTCGCCGTGCAGCAGCTTGACCCAGTCCACTTCCAGCTCCGGCGCCATCACCCAGCCGCCCGGGTGGCAGATCACGTTGGCATAGGAAGGCACGACCTTCAGTGGCCTGGAACCTTCGTAGACGAACTGCAGGTCCGCCGGGTCTTCGGGCCGGTCGCCCACGCCCACGCCCAGCGCATACAACATCGCGTCGCGTGGGGTGAGCTTCGCCTCCATCGACGGGATCTGGAACTTGAGCAGCTTCTCGAGATTCATCGTGCCTCCAGCCGGATCAGGCGCTTGCCCAGGTTCTCGCCGCGGTACAGGCCGGCGATGGCGTCGGGCGCGGCCTCGAGACCCTCGAGGATTTCCTCGCGGTATTTGAGCCGGCCGTCGCGCACCCAGGGCGCGAGTCTGGCAACGGCCTCTTCGTAACGGTGCTCGTAGTCCCAGACCAGGAAACCCTGCATGCGGGCCGACTTGTTCAACAAATGGCGCTCGACCCGCGGGCCGGATGGCCACGGGTCCCAGCTTGCCACCGAGGCCGTGCCGCAGATCACGACGCGCGCGAACTTGTTGATCCGCGGGAGAACGGCGTCGGTGATGGGGCCGCTGGTGTTGTCGTAGTAGACGTCGACTCCATGCGGCGTCGCCTCGGCCAGGGCATCCTTGAAATTGGCGGACTTGTAGTCGACGGCCGCATCGAAACCGAATTCGTCGGTGCACATGCTCGCCTTCGCGGCACCGCCGGCGATGCCGACCGTGCGGCAGCCGGCGATCTTCGCGATCTGGCCCACGGCCGAACCGACCGCGCCGGCGGCAGTGGACACCACCACGGTGTCGCCGGGCCGCGGCTCGCCGATCTCGGTCAGCGCGAACCAGGCCGTCACGCCGTTGATGCCCAGCACGCCGAGCGACAGCGACAGCGGCAGGTCGGTCTCGCGCACCTTGCGCCGGATGCCGCTGCCGTCGCTGACGGCGTAGTCCTGCCAGCCCAGCATGCCCATCACCGCATCACCTTCCGCATAGCCGGCATGGCGCGAAGCAACGACGACGCCGGCGGCGAAGCTGCGCATCACGCCGCCCACCGGCACCGGGTCCGA
>JAQGMU010000265.1 GCA_028292195.1 Ramlibacter sp.
AAGCAGACGGAAGAAGTGTTGCGCGCATTGGGCGCGGCCTCATGCGCGCGCCGAACGCTGGGCGCGGTCTAACGCGCGCGGCGAAACCTGTAGGGTGGGTTCGCGAAGCGACCCCACCAGCCGTTCAACCCTCGTAGTTCTCCACCGTGCCGCCATCTCGCGGCGTCGCGTTGTCGGGGTCCTGCCCGAACTCGCGTCGCGCGCGGCGCTGCCGCAGCAGGTCCCAGCACTGGTCCAGTTCCACTTCCACCTGTTTCAAGCGCGCGTCGTTCTGGTGCGGCGCGGCCGATGCGCTGCGCAGCTTGTGCTCTTCGTCGACCAGTTCCGTGATGTGCTGGAGAATGCTTCTGTCGCTCATGGCGTGACGCTCTTGCGGTGCGGAGCGCGATGGTACATCCATCTTGGCCCGGTGCGACGCCGCCGGTCGTCGGACGATTCCCACAGCCACGGTGGAGAAGGCTGTGGACAACCACGGTGGATTCGCGCCGAAGCCGCGCCAATGCTTGCGACCGACACGGTGCCCGGCAAAGAGGCAGCGCTTTTTGCGCTCACGAGTGGCGTCGCGGCCACATCCGGCGGAACACTTCGTCACGATCGAGCAGCAGATGCTTGAGCGCCGCGAGCACGTGCAGCGCCACCAGCGCCACCAGAACCCAGACCAGCAAGGAATGGATCTCGAAGAACAGCTCGGAGGTCGCGCGGGCCGGCGTGGCCCAGGCCGGCAGCGGCGCGCCGAAGAATTTCAGGCCGCCACGCGAATAGGAAGCGCCGAGGATGCCGGTGGCGGGCAGCACCACGATGGCCGCATACAGCAGCCAGTGCGTGAGCCGCGACAGTTGGACCTGCCATGCCGGCATGCCGGCTGGCAGCGGCTCGGGCTTATGCGTCAGCCGCCAGGCGAGCCGCGCCAACACCAGCACGAACACGATGAGCCCGATCGACTTGTGCAGGTCCATCCAGCGCTGGCCGCCGGGCTCGTGCTCCACGGTCATCATCCACCAGCCCAGGGCCGCCATGAAGACGATGAGGGCGGCCAGCACCCAGTGCAGCACGATGGCGGGCGTGGAGTAGCGCCAGTCGGCGGAAGAAGCGGTTGTGTATTTCATGGCGGCGATGCTACGCGGCGCGGCCGCTCCTGGGTTAAGGTGAAGGCGAAGCCAACCCGGAGACCGCCATGGCTGTGCCGCAGATGCAGACGCGCCCCATCCCCGCCACGGGCGAGCCCTTGCCGGTGGTGGGTTGCGGAACCTACATCGGCTTCGACCGCACGCCGGGCACGGCGGAGTTCGCGCAACTCGCGGGCGTGCTGGAACAACTGTTCGCCGTCGGCGGCAGCGTGATCGACAGCTCGCCCATGTACGGCAAGGCCGAGGCGGCGGCAGGCCAGCTCCTCGCGGAGTCGGGCCAGCGCGGCCGCGCGTTCCTGGCCACCAAGGTCTGGACCAGCGGCCGTGCCGCCGGCATCCGGCAGATGGAGAACTCGCTGCGGCTGCTGCGCGCCGACACCCTCGACCTGCTGCAGGTGCACAACCTGGTGGACTGGCCCAGCCACCTGGCAACGCTGCGGCAGTGGAAGGCCGCCGGCCGGGTGCGCTACATCGGCATCAGCCACTACACGTCGGCGCACTACGACGAAGTGGAAGCGGTGCTGCGCGCCGAGCCGCTCGATTTCCTGCAGATCAACTACTCGCTGGAAGACCGCGTGGCCGGTGAACGCCTGCTGCCATTGGCGGCCGAACGTGGGGTGGCGGTGCTGGTCAACATGCCGTTCGGGGGCGGCCGGCTGCTGCGCCGGCTGAATGCGAAGCCACTGCCGGCCTGGGCCGGCGAGATCGGCTGCGCCACATGGTCGCAGGTGCTGCTGAAGTTCGTGCTGGCGCATCCCGCGGTGACGTGCGCGATTCCGGGCAGCGGGAATGCGGCGCACATGGCCCAGAACGCGCTGGCGGGGACTGGCCTGGTACCGGGCATGGATTTCTGGCGGGACAAGGCGCTGTGAATGACATCCCCGCGCGGCGGGGATCGGGGCTTCCGAGCATCCACGCGCGGCGGGGATCCGGGCATCCGAATTTGTAGGCTGGGTTTCGCGCAAGCGAACCCCAGCGGTGGGGTCGCTGCGCGAACCCACCCTACAGTGCCGAATGGCGCCCTGGCCGCCCCAGCGGCCTTGCACCGCGCACCGCCCGGCGCGACGCGCCCCTGAACGTAACGCAGGGGAGCTGGGGTCGCCTTCGGCGAACCCAGCCTACGAACGCTTTGGAGCCTTGCCTCCCAGGTTGCAAGGCTGGGGGTCGCCACGGCTTTACAGGGCCGTTACGACTCGAAACCGTATCATCGGTGGGTTGCTCCCATCGCCTCCGGCGCCCTCCCGATGTCCATGGTCAAGCTGGCGCTGCAGCGCCCCTATACGTTCATCGTCATGGCGATGCTGATCGTCCTGGCCGCGCCGCTGGCGCTGCGGAACATGGCGACCGACATCTTCCCGGAGATCAACATCCCGGTGATCTCCATCATCTGGAGCTACAACGGGCTGCCGGCGCAGGAGATGGGCGCGCGCATCGCCGCCTCCAGCGAGCGCGGCCTCACCACGGTGGTCAGCGACATCGAGCACATCGAGTCGACCTCGCTGCCCGGCATCTCCGTGATCAAGGTGTTCCTGCAGCCGAACGCCAACATCCAGGCCGCCATCGCGCAGACGGTGGCCTCGGTGCAGACCCAGGTGCGGCAACTGCCGCCCGGCATCACGCCGCCGCTGGTGATCAAGTACTCGGCCTCCAGCATCCCGGTGATGCAGCTGGCGCTGTCCAGCAGCACGCTGCCGGAGCAGTCGGTGTTCGACGCCGCCGTCAACACGCTGCGGCC
>JAQGMU010000308.1 GCA_028292195.1 Ramlibacter sp.
CCCTCTGGGCCTGGATCAGCGCGTGCTGCAGCTGCCAATTCTCCAGCGCATCGAACACGAACGGCTCCTGGTCCTGGCCCACCGGGTCGTCGCGGTAGAAGCTGATGGCCAGGCGCTGCTGGAAGAAGCTGTGGACGGGGTCCTTGAGGAACTGCGCGAGCAGGCGCAGGGTGAGCGGCGTGTTGCGGGGCAGAGCGGGGAGCGGCGCATCCGCACCGTCCTGGACGCCCTGGGTCCGCGCCTTCGCGGGGACGACGGAAGAGCGCCATACGTTGTCGTAGCTGAAGAGACGCGGTGTGGCGCCGTCGAACTACGCCGGAACGAAGGGCTGCAGCCGATGTTTCTACGTCAGTGCGTGCAGCAAGGCCTTGGGATCGTCCTCGTCCCCTTCCAGCCGCCAGCCGGCCGCCAGGTGGTCGCGCAGCTGCGCCACCAGCACCGAGGGCGGACGCTCTTCGTTGTCGCGGATGCTGCGGCCGACCCAGCTGACGTGCAGGTGCTCGCGCGCCGACAGCAAGGCCTCGAGGAAGAGGTAGCGGTCGTCCTCGCGGCGCGAGCGGTCACCCGGGCGGTAGTCCTGCCCCATCAGGTCGAAGTCCATGGCGACGCGGCTGCGCGGGTAGTCGCCGTCGTTCATGCCGAGCAGCGCGATCCAGCGGAACGGGATGGCGCGCATCGGCATCAGAGAGGCAAAAGTGACGCCGCCGGCGAAGAAGGGCTGGTTCAAGCCGCCCTGCTCCATGCGCGTCATCCAGTGCTCGCGCACCACCGCCAGCGGCAACGGCTGCTCCAGCGCGGCATCGGCACAGGCTTCCTGCCACTCCTGCAGCGCGGCCTCCAGCCGCAGCAGCGTGAAGCCTTCGTCGCTGCCGTCGTCGGCCTGGAAGAAGGCATGCAGCAGCCCGCGCAGGCGCACCCCCCAGGCCGCCGGGGCGGCTGGGTCGGCCAGCAGGCGCCAGTGCGCCTCCAATGCATCCAGCAGGCGCACCAGCGGGCCGAGCAATGCGGCATCCAGGCCGCCGATTTCGTCCATCGGCGCGATGCCATCCCACAGTTCACCGGCGCCAACCGCATAACCGAGCAGCATGCGGCGCAGGCCGAAGGCCCAGCTGTTCTGTTCCATGCCCGCGGGCAGGTCCAGGCTGTGCCGGTGTTCAGCATGCAGGCCCCAGCGGATGCGCGCCGCGGCGATCCAGCGGTGCAGCAGGGGCAGCTGGCCCTCGGTGATGCCGAAGCGATTGCGCAGCGCGGGCACCTCCAGCAGGTCCAGCACGTCGCTCACCGCCAGCCGCGACTGCGGCAGCGCCAGCAGCTTTTCCAGGGCGCCCAGCAGCGGGTCGTGCTGGCGCTGGCCGCGGTCGGCCAGGGCGAAGGGAATGTGGCGCGGATCGCTGCGCTCCACCAGCCCGAACACGGCCTGGATGTGCGCGGCGTGGGTCGCGATGTCCGGCACCATCACGATGACGTCGCGCGGCCTGAGCGTGGGGTCGGCGGTGAAGGCGGCCAGCAGCTGGTCGTGCAGCACCTCCACCTCGCGCTGCGGGCCGTGGGCGACGTGGAATGCGAGCGACCGGTCGGCCGCGGCATCGACCGCCGGCCAGGTGGCGCGCGTCTCCGCCAGCGGCCGCAGGTCGCGGATGTCGTCCTGCAGCTGGCGCAGCAGCGTGCCGCCGTCGTTGCGCTCGAACACGTCGACCCGCTGGCCGATGGTCTCGAAGCGCGGCGCGTAGCTCTCGCGGTCATCGTGGGCATCGAGCAGCCGGATGAAGTCGCGGCCCTGCTTGCCCCAGGCCGCCAGCAGCGGCTGCGCGTGCAGGTGCAGCGCTTCTTCCGCGGCCGCGCCGCGGGGGCCGGGCCGGCGCTGCTGCCGTATCCGTGAACTTCGCAGCAGGTCCTGGTCGGCCACGATGTGCGACCAGTCGTGCTCGCACGGGTTGTGCACGCACAGCAGCACCTGGGTCCAGTTCGCCAGCGCGGCCAGCACTTCCAGGCCCTGCTGCGGCAGCGAGGAGACCCCGAACACGCTGACGCGGCGCGGCAGCCCCGCCGGCCGCGCGCCGCCGGCCCTGGCAGCGGCGAGGAAACGGCGATGCACTTCGGCCCGGCTGGTGGCGGCGCCCGTGGGGCCGACGTCCTTCAGCAGCGCGCGCCACAGCCGTGGCTGCCAGACCTGTTCGGCGGGCACCAGCACCCGCCCCTTGCGGCTGGTGTCGATGTAGTCGTGCCCGGCCGCCCATTCGGCCAGCCAGTCGGCCCGGTACACCTGGTACTGGTCGAACAGGTCGGCGATGCGCAGGGCCAGCTGGTGCAGCTTGCGGGCGTCGGTGTCGCGCTCCAGGAAACGCCGCAGCGGCGCGAATGCGTCTTCCGCCAGCAGCAGCGGCAGCAGCCGCATCAAGCGCCACACCAGCTGGCCCTTGTCGAAGGGCGAGGCGGGCGGAATGGCGTCGCGTCCGAGCACGGCGCGGTAGGCCTCCCAGCTGAACTGCGAAGGCAGCTGCGTGAGCAGGGCGGCGGCGATGCCGATGCCACCGTCGCTGCGGTCGGCGGCCAGCGACAGCTTGAGCCACTGGGCGACGCCGTTGCTCTGCACCAGCACCACCTCGTTTTCCAGCGGCGCCAGCGGGTGCCGGTCCATCCAGGCCACCATCAGGGCGCGCAGCGACTCGGGGTGGTTGCCATGGACCACCATGAAGCCGGGAGGAAGGGAAGCGCCTTGGGTCATGCAGGCGCCATTATCGACAGCGGCGCTGTCGTGACGGTTCGAGGCCAGACTTTTGCTCCCGGGGCTTGACCTTGCCATGGGGGCAAGGTTCAAAGTTCACCCGGCGACGAAAAAAGGGGTCGCACCTTGCTGATGAACCACGGACCCCGCCCTGCTCGATAGAATTCCAGACCTGATGTCCCGATTCCGCATTCTCCTGGCCTGCTTGCTGCTGCTGGCGATCCCGCTGCAGGGCATCGCCGCGGCGAGCATGCTGTATTGCGGCGCCGCCACCAGCCATTCGCACGACGAGGTGCAGGCGCCCAGCCATCACGACCACTCCGCGGACGTGCATGCAGCGGCCCAGGCGGACGATGCAGCGGCGGCAGCCGGGCTTCCGGACCAGGACCACAAGTGCGGCGCCTGTGCCACCTGCTGCCATGGCGCCGCCATCGCGGCCACCTTCACCCTCCTGTCCCCGTCCCCCGCGCCCCAGGCGCATGCGGCCGAACCCGTAGTGCACCTGCACAGCCGGTCCTCGCCCGTCCCCGACAAACCACCTCGCGCCTGAACTCCGCGGGACCGTCGCCTCGTCGCCCGGTCTCGCTCCGGTTCGCCTGTCCGTCCCCGGCCTGAAGCCGGCGGCGCACCAGTTCCAGCTTCGCGAGGATTCCATGCCCTTTCTTTCACGCCCGTCATGGGTAGGCACGCTGGCCATGCTGGCGGCCGGCGCCGCAGTGGCGCAGCTCGAACCGCCGCGCGCGACGCCGCCGCCCGGCGCCGAGCTGCCGTACCGCTCGACGCTCGAGCACTACCAGCCCTATTCCGAGCAAGCCGTCGGCTCGTGGCAGGACGCCAATGACACGGTGGGCCGCATCGGCGGCTGGCGAGCCTACGCCAGGGAGGCCGCGGGAGCCGCCGACGCGGCAGTGCCCGCCGCAAGCCCGGCGAAAGCACCTGCCGCGATGGCCCCGCACGCCGGCCACGGCAAGCCCGAGGACAAGCCGCGATGAACAGCCCCATTCGACTTGCCGTGCTGGCTGCCGCCGCGGCGCTTCTGGCCGGCTGCGCCTCGGTCGGCATCGACCAGGCCGTGCAGGAAACCAATGCCAGCCTGCCGGCTTTCACCGGTGGCAAGCTGGAACTCAGTCGCGGCGACCGGCAAGGCCAGGCGCGGCAAGTCCTCGCGGCGGAACTCCTGTCCAGGCCCGTGTCCATGGACGGCGCGGTGCGGCTTGCCCTGGCCAACAGTCCCGCCGTGCAGGCCCTGATCGCGCAAAGCTGGGCCGACATGGCCGCCGCTTCCCAGGCCGGACGGCTTGCCAATCCGGTCTTCACCTTCGAGCGCATGCGGCTAGGCGGCGAACTGGAAATCGGCCGCCTGCTCTCCATCGGCCTGCTGGACCTGCTGGCCCTGCCGCAGCGGCAAGCCATCGCGCGCAACCAGCTCGCCCAGGCGAAGCTGCAGCTCGCGGTCAACGTGGTGGACCAGGTCAGCCAGGTGCGGCAGGCCTGGGTTCGTGCCGTGGGTGCGCAGCAAGTGCTTGGCTATGCCGAACAGGTGAACCGCGCGGCCCAGGCCAGCGCCGAACTGGCCCGGCGCATGGAACAGGCGGGCAACTTCAGCAAGCTGCAGCGCGCGCGCCAGCATGCCTTCTACGCGGACGCCGCGGCCCAGCTTGCCTCCGCGTCCCACGCCGCAACGTCGGCGCGCGAAGAACTGGTGCGCCAGCTGGGACTCACCGACAGCCAGGCCCGTTCCCTCCAGCTGCCCGAACGCCTGCCCGACCTGCCGAAAGAGGCCCGCAGCGCGGCAGAGGTCAGCGCCACCGGGGTAGGGCAGCGCCTGGACGTGCAGCTGGCGCAACTGGACGTGGCCGTGGCCGGCAAGGCCCAGGGCCTGAACCTGCTGGCCACCGTCGCCGACGTCGAGGCGGGTGTGCGCCACGACACGGTGTTCGACAACGCCACGGGCCAGCGCTCGAACCGGCGCGGTTTCGAACTCGACATCCGGCTGCCCGTGTTCGACTGGGGCGGCGCGCAACGTGCCTCCATGAACGCCCGCACGCTGCTGGCCGCCAACCGCTACGACAGCGTGCTGCGCGGCGCGTCGTCGCAGCTGCGCGAAAGCTACTCCGCTTACCGCACGGCATTCGACCTGGCCCGGCACTACCGCGACGAGATCGTTCCCCTGCGCCAGGCCATCTCCGAGCAGAACGGGCTTCGCTACAACGCCATGCTGATCGGCGTGTTCGAGCTGCTGGCCGACACCCGCGACCAGATTGCCACCGTGATGGCGGCCATCAACGCCGAGCAGCAGTTCTGGCTGGCGGACGCGGCCCTGGCCTCCACGCTCGTGGGCAAGCCGATCGCAGCCGGCGCAACGCCGGTGTCGGCCAGCACCTCCAGCAACCAGGCGGCGCACTGATGGCCTCCCAACAGAAGAACCCAATGACAAGCAGGCGCAACTTCCTCGCCGGCGCGGGCGCCATCACGGGCGCCGTGGCGGCGGCTTCGGTCAGCAAGGCCGCGATGGCGGCGCTGCCGGAGCCGGTGACGCAGGGCAAGCCCGACACGATGCCGCCGCTGGTGCCCAGCACCGGGCGCGGCTACAACCCGGTCGTAACGCTGAACGGGTGGACGCTGCCCTGGCGGATGAACAACGGGGTCAAGGAGTTCCACCTGGTGGCGGAGCCGGTTGTGCGCGAAATGGCGCCCGGCTTCAAGGCCCACCTCTGGGGCTACAACGGCCAGTCACCCGGGCCCACCATCGAGGTGGTCGAAGGGGACCGGGTGCGCATGTTCGTCACCAACAAGCTGCCGGAGCACACCAGCGTCCATTGGCACGGGCAGCGGGTGCCGAACGGCATGGACGGTGTCGGCGGCCTGACGCAGAAGCACATCGCGCCCGGCAAGACCTTCGTCTACGAATTCACGGCGCGCCGGCCGGGCACCTTCATGTACCACCCCCACGCGGACGAGATGGTCCAGATGGCGATGGGGATGATGGGGTCCTGGGTGACGCACCCCAAGGCCAGGCATCCGTCGATCGACGAGGTCGACCGGGACTTCGTCTTCCTGCTCAATGCCTACGACATCGAGCCCGGTGCCTACACGCCGAAGATCATGACGATGCTGGACTTCAACCTGTTCACGTTCAACAGCCGCATCTTTCCAGGCATAGCCTCGCTGAACGTGCGCCGCGGCGACAAGGTCCGCATACGCGTGGGCAACCTGAGCATGACCAACCATCCCATGCACGTGCACGGCCACGAGTTCCAGGTCACCGGCACGGACGGCGGCCCGACGCCGAAGAGCGCGCGCTGGCCCGAGGTGACCACGGACGTGGGCGTGGGCCAGATGCGCCAGCTGGAATTCATCGCCGACGAGGAAGGCGACTGGGCCTTCCATTGCCACAAGAGTCACCACACGATGAACGCCATGGGCCATGAAGTGCCGACCATGATCGGTGTCGACCACCGCCAGGTCGTCAGGCAGATCACCAGGCTCGTGCCCGACTACATGGTGATGGGCGAGCGCGGCATGTCGGACATGGCGGAAATGGAAATGCCCGTCCCCGACAACACGGCTCCGATGATGACCGGGCAAGGCCCGTTCGGTTCGATGGAGATGGGCGGCATGTTCACCGTGCTGAAGGTCCGGCGCGACCAGAAAGCGGGCGACTACGGCAATCCGGGCTGGTTCAAGCACCCCGCCGGGACCGTGGCCTACGAGTTCGACGGCAGCCTTCCGCAGCCTGTCCGCGCCGGCAAGCCCGCCGCCGCATCCGCGCCGGCCGGGCCGGCACCCACTGGAGAAGTGGAAGTGCAGATTCGCAAACCCAGGTCCGGCCACGCCGGGCATTGACTTCGCAGCAGGAAAGGAAGCAGGGATGAAATTATCGAAAGCGTTGCTCGCCATGGCGGTGCTCACGGCGGCCCTGGCCGCTGGCGCCCACGGAAGCGAGGACCACGCGAAGAAAGCGGGGCCGGTCAGGAAGGAGCAGAAGGCCTTCGGCATTGCCGGCGACAGCAAGGCAGTGAAGCGCACGGTTCGCCTCACCATGTCCGACAGCATGCGCTTCACGCCGGACGTCATCGACGTCAGGCAAGGCGACACCATCCGCATCACCCTGAACAACAGCGGCCAGGTGCTGCACGAGATGGTGATCGGCACGAAACAGGAGCTGGAGGAGCATGCCGCCCTGATGGTCCGCTTCCCGAACATGGAACACGACGAGCCCTACATGGCCCACGTGAAGCCGGGCTCCACCGGGGAGATCGTCTGGACCTTCAACCGGCCCGGCAGCTTCGATTTCGCCTGCCTCGTCGCCGGGCACTACCAGGCCGGCATGGTCGGCAGGATCAACGTCAGGCGAACCGAAACACTCAAGCAAGGAAGCAAGTCATGACCCGCAAGAAAGCCAGGGCCATCCTGGCCGCCATCCTCGTCGCCCTGGCGCTGCCAGCGCTCGCGCAAGCCGCGATGGCGGACGGCGAAGTCCGCAAGGTGGACAAGGAAAACCAGAAGATCACCCTGAAGCATGGGGAGATCAGGAACCTGGACATGCCGCCCATGACCATGGTGTTCGGCGTGAGCGATCCCAAGCTGCTGGACAAGGTGCGGGCCGGCGACAAGGTCCGCTTTGAGGCGACGGACGAAGGCGGCGGCAAGCTGACCATCACGGCCATCGAGGCAGCGACGCAGGGCTCGCGCTGAACCCGCATAGACTCTGCCGTGAAAAAGGGACCGGCCATTGCTGGCCGATCCCTCGAATCCTGGTGGGACGTGCGGGGGTCGAACCCACGACAAACGGATTAAAAGTCCGCTGCTCTACCAACTGAGCTAACGTCCCGGCCATTCACCGCCGTTTGCACGGCAGCAAAGCCCGCGATTATAGCGTCTGTTTTGCGGCTTTCCGGCTGGCGATCCGGTCCAGGACCCAGCCTGCCGCGCACTGGCCGAAGGTCGCCGTCACGCTGACCACAGAACCATAGCCATGGCAGTTGAGCGAACCGTCGCCATCGATCGCGCATGAAGGATCGGGCGGCGCCACCGCCTCGCGGCTGAAGACGCAGGCGATGCCGATCTTCCTGCCCTCCTTGGGCGCGCCATGGAACTTGCGCAGCCGGTAGCGCAACTGGGCCAGCAACGGGTCGTGCGTGGTGTTGGCGAGGTCGTCGATGTCGACCTTGTGCGCCAGGCGCTTGCCGCCGGCCGCACCGCAGGCGATGAACAGCGCTTTGGTCTCCCGCGCCCAGGCCGCCATCGCGGCCTTGGCCTGCACCTGGTCGCAGGCGTCGATGACCGCGTCCACGCCGGGCGGCAGCAGCTGCGGCCAGTTGACCGGTTCCACGAACTCCTCGACGGGATGGACGGCGCAGTAGGGATTGATCTGCGCGATGCGATCGCGCATGGCCAGCACCTTGGCCTGGCCGATGGTGCTGTCCAGCGCGTGGATCTGGCGGTTGATGTTGGACTCGGCCACGTGGTCCAGGTCGACCAGGGTCAGCGCGCCGACGCCGCTGCGGGCCAGTGCCTCCGCGGCCCAGGAGCCGACGCCGCCGATGCCGATGACGGCAACGTGCGCGCCCCGCATCGCGGCCGCGCCATCCATGCCGTACAAGCGCTCCAGCCCGCCGAAGCGACGCTGCAGGTCGGCCGCCTGGTCGAGATCGCTCATCCCATGCGCTCCACCCGCCACATCTGGTAGCGGAAGGCCGCGATGGCGCCCAGCACGATGCCGGCCACGGCGACGAAGCTGGTGGCGCTCAGCGTCGACAGGCCGCTCAGGCCCTGCCCGATGGTGCAGCCCATGGCCGTGACGCCGCCGACGCCCATCAACAGGCCGCCGGCCAGGTGGTTGGCGACGTCCTCGGTGCTGCCGAAACCTTCCCAGCGGAAATCGCGGCCGGCCAGCGCCATGGCGAACGAACCCGCGATCACGCCGGCCACCGACACGATGCCCACGGTGAGCAGCTTGCTCTTGTCGCTGAAGAACATCAGCCAGTCGAGCGTGTAGGCGATGGGGGAGACGAAGCTCAGCGCCTCGGCGCGGCCCGAGTTGGTGGCGAGGAAGGCTTCCTCCAGCGTCTCGGGATGTTCGGCCAGATGGCCGAGGTGGCCGGACACCCACCACGCGGCCACGATCACGGCACCGACGCCGACGCCCGCCAGCAGGTTGTCGAAGGTACGGAAGCCACGGCCCGCCAGTGCCCACAGCGCGAGGCCGCCGCCCAGCACCAGCGCCGTCACCAGGCCCGCGGCCTGCAGGCTGAAGCCGCCCAGGCTGGCGATGCCCACCGGCAGCAGCGCCGGCGCGGGGAAGTCGAACGCGATCTTGTCGACGGTGTTCACGCGCAGCACCCCGGTGATGCCCTTGAGCGTGGCAAAGGCGGAGACTCCGAGCACGAGGAACACCACCAGCGCCTTCAGGTTGCCGCTGCCCAGGCGCACCAGGTTCTTGCTGCCGCAGCCCGAGGCCAGCACCATGCCGAAGCCGAAGAACAAGCCGCCCGTGATGGCCGACAGCCAGATCCAGCGGTTGCCGCTGTACAGCGTCTTGGCCGGATCGATCTGGCCGGCGGCGGCCAGCGCCCAGAAGCCGACGATCGCGACGCCGGCGGCCAGGGCCCACTGGCGCAGCCGCATCGTGTCGCCCATGTTGTAGGCGTCGCTGAGCGCGCCCATCGTGCAGAAGTGGGTGCGCTGGGCGATCGCGCCGAAAACGAACGAAAGAAAAAAGGCCGCGAGGAGAACCTTGGCGGCCAGGGCGGAGACCTCAGGCATGAGGCGATTCTATGGGGTGTTCGGTGGCCGGACGGTGGGGTCGCTGCGCGAACCCTCCCTACA
>JAQGMU010000334.1 GCA_028292195.1 Ramlibacter sp.
GGGCGCCCGCGCCACCGGACGCCACCGCGCCCGGCGCGCCACCGCGCCCGCTCAGGTCCAGCACGCGCACCGGGGTGCCGTCCTTCTGGATCCGCTGCTGGCCGGCGGTGACCACCACGTCGCCGGGCTGCAGGCCGGAGACCACTTCCACCTTGCCCGGCTGGCGGATGCCGACCTGCACCTCGACCCGCTGCGCAATTCGCGTGTCCTGGTCCGGGCCGTCGACCAGCTTGTAGACGTACTGGCGGCCGCCCAGCGGCACGATCGCCTCTTCCGGGATCACCCGGGCATCCTCGCGCACGCCGAACACCGGGGTGATGCGGGCGAACATGCCGGGGCGCAGCAGCAGCTGCCGGTTGTCGATGCAGCCGCGCACGCCGACCGAGCGGCCGTTGGCGTCTACCAGCGGGTCGATCGCCTGCACCACTGCGCTGAAGCGCTTGCCCGGCAGCGCGTCGACGTCGACCAGCGCCGTCTGGCCCGGCCGCACCCGGGTCTGGTAGCGCTCGGGCAGGCGGAAATCGACGAACACGGCGTCGAGGTCCTCGATGTTGACGATGTCGGCGCCGTCCTTGAGGTAGTCGCCGATGCTGATGCTGCGGATGCCGGCGATGCCGTCGAACGGCGCCAGGATCTTCAGCCGCGCGGCCGTGGCCAGCGCCAGCCCCAGCTTGGCCTCGGCCACCTGCAGGTTGGCCGCGCTCTCGTCGACCGCGCGCTGGGCGATGAATTTCTGCTCCACCAGGTCCTGGTTGCGCTTGTGGTTGGCACGGGCGATGGAAAGTTCGGCCTGGGACTGCTGCACCAATGCCTGCTGCAGTTGGTCGTCGAGCTGCACCAGCAACTGGCCGCGGCGCACGCGGTCGGCGTCGCGGAAATTGATGCGGGTGACGCGGCCCGCCACCTCGGGGCGCAGCATCACGCTCTGGCGCGACTTGAGGCTGCCCACGGCCTGGGCGTCGTCGGTCAGGCGCATCAGTTCGACCTTGGCCACCTCCACCGAGGGCGGACGCGCCGGCCCGCTGGCCGCGCCCGCGCCATTGCGCGCGGCCGCGGTGGCCGCAACCGGCTCGTCCCCGCCGGGGCGCGAGGGCTTGTTTTGCATCCACCAAGCGGCGCCGGATGCGGCACCTATCCCGACGACGGCGATGGCGATGTAGAGCGGCTTGGTTGCCATGAAAGCGGGTCTGTCTTTCTCGATTGTTCAAGCTGGCGCGCGCCTGCGCGAGGCCAATCGCCCAATGTAACAGGTGGTAGCTCCGATGGCATGGAAGCGCCTTCGGCGGCGCGCAACAAGCCCGCCACAGTCGCTTTTTTACCGGCGCTTTACATTGGCATGCCAACGCCGGCAGGCGCCTATTTCTGCGCCAGAGTCTGAGTCACGCCCATGTTGGCCAGCGCATCCGCGCGCTCGTTGCCCGGGTCCCCGTTGTGGCCGCGCACCCAGCGCCAATCCACCACGTGCCCGCCCTGCCGCAGCAGATCATCGAGCCGCTGCCAGAGCTCCACGTTCTTCACCGGCTGCTTGCTGGCGGTGCGCCAGCCCTTGGCCTTCCAGCCCGCCATCCATTCGGTGACGCCCTTCAGCACGTACTGGCTGTCCAGGTAGAGCGTCACCGCGCAGGGCCGCTTCAGGGCCTCCAGCGCCTGGATCACGGCCATCAGCTCCATCCGGTTGTTGGTGGTGCTGCGCTCGCCGCCATACAGCTCCTTCACGGTGGGGCCGGAGCGCAGCAGCACGCCCCAGCCGCCGGGGCCGGGATTGCCCTTGCAGGCCCCGTCGGTATAGATCTCGATCTGGTTCATTGTTCTATCTGGGAATCACGTCGCGCCGGCCGGGGTGGCTGCGGTTCGCGATGGGAACGGGGGCCGAAGCCAGCTGCTTGGACACCTTCCAGGACGGCCCGATCAGGCGGGCGCCGCGCACGCGCTTGACCGCGACGATGAAGTAGACCGCGCCGAAGATCGGCCAGGAGCGTTCGCCGACCGCGTCCATCCAGTCGAAGCGTTCGAGCCACTTGTCGCTGGCCAGGGCCGGCCGGTAGCAGCCGAAGCTGCTGGCTTCCACCTCGAAACTCAGGAGCCGCAGCCAATCGCGCAGCCGCCGGTAGCCGATGAACTCGCCGGCGTCGGGCAGGAACAGCTCGCCGAAACCGAGCCGGCGGTACAGGTGGGCGCGGCGCTGGCGCAGGCCCCACAGGCTGGCCGGGTTCATGCAGCACACCACCACCTTCCCTTCAGGGACGAGCACCCGCTCCACCTCGCGCAGCGTGGTGTGCGGGTCCAGGTTCAGTTCCAGCGAATGCGGCAGCACCACCAGGTCGATGCTGTTCTCCTCGAACGGCAAGGCGGTGAAATCGGTCAGCAGCGCCGGCTGCACGGCATCGGGCTTCTCGTGCGGGGCGCCCAGGGCCAGCCACTTGTGCGGCATGCGGTTGGCGGCCAGGGCGTCGAGCTCCGGCAGCCCCAGCTGCAGCGCGTGGTAGCCGAAGATGTCGGCCACCGCGCGGTCGAACGCCGCCCGCTCCCAGGCCAGAAGATACCGGCCAGGCGGGGTTTCGAACCACTGCTGCATTCCTATAATCTGCTCGCTCATGAACTTGATCCCGCTGCCCGCCTTCCAGGACAACTACCTGTGGCTGCTGCACGACGGACAGCGGGCCCTGGTCGTCGACCCGGGTGACGCCGCGCCCGTGCGGGATTGCCTTTCGCGGACCGGGCTGCAACTCGCAGCGATTCTAGTCACCCACCACCATCCCGATCACATCGGCGGCGTCGCCGAACTGCACGCGGCCACCGGCGCCCCGGTCTGGGGCCCGGCGCGCGAGCGCATCCCCGAGCCGTACACGAAGCTGGCGGAAGGCGAGCACGTCGACGTCCTGGGCCTGCGTTTCGAGGTGATCGACGTCCCCGGCCATACCTCCGGCCACATCGCGTACTACACCCCGGACGTCGACGGCCGCCCTTTGCTGTTCTGCGGCGACACCCTGTTTTCCGGCGGCTGCGGCCGCCTGTTCGAAGGCACGCCGGCGCAGATGCTGGACTCATTGGACAAGCTGGCGGCGTTGCCGGATGCCACCCGTGTCTGCTGTACACACGAATACACCCTCGGAAACCTGAAATTTGCCACGGTGGTGGAACCCGGCAACGCGCAGCTGATCCATTACCGGCAACAATGCGAGGCGCAACGCGCGCATGGCGAGCCGACCCTGCCTTCCTCGATCGCGACGGAGAAGGCGATCAACCCCTTCCTGCGCACCCGGGTGCCCGAAGTGGCGCGGTCGGCCCGGGACCATGGCGGCGCGGACGAACTGGACGCCATAGCGGTGTTCGCGTCCCTGCGCGAATGGAAGAACGGATTCAGATGAAGCAGTACACCCTCCTCGCCCTGTCCGCCGTGCTGGCGCTTGCCGGCTGCGCATCGGTGCAGGGCCCCGAGGCCGTTCCCGTGGCAACCGTCGAATCCACCCTGCGCGCCGCCGAAGCCGCGGCCGCGCTGCCGTCCGTCATCCCGACGGGCCCGCTCAGCGCCATCCAGTCGGCCGAACTGTCGTCCCGCGCCGTCGCCGGCCTGGAGGCCCCGCCGGACCTGTGGAACCGCATCCGCCGCGGCTTCGCCATGCCCAACGCGGATGGCGAGCTGGTGCGCCAGAACGAGCAGTGGTACGCCACCCGCCCCGACTACATCCAGCGCATGACGGACCGCTCGCGCAAGTACCTGTTCCACGTCGTCGAGGAACTGGAGCGGCGCAACATGCCGACCGAGCTGGCGCTGCTGCCCTTCATCGAAAGCGCCTTCAACCCGCAGGCCACGTCCACCGCGCGCGCCGCCGGCATGTGGCAGTTCATGCCGGCCACCGGCAAGGACTACGACCTGAAGCAGAACGTGTTCCGCGACGACCGCCGCAACGTGCTGGCGTCGACGAAGGCCGCGCTCGACTACCTCCAGCGCCTGTACGGCATGTTCGGCGACTGGCACCTGGCGCTGGCGGCCTACAACTGGGGCGAAGGCAACGTCACCCGCGCGATCCAGCGCAACCAGCGCATGGGCCTGGGCACCCGCTACGTCGACCTGACCATTCCGATCGAGACGCGCAACTACGTGCCCAAGCTGCAGGCGGTGAAGAACATCGTCGCCACGCCCGACAACTTCCGCGCCGAACTGCCGCTGATCGAGAACCATCCCTACTTCCAGAGCGTCCTGCTGGAGCGCGACATGGACGTCTCGCTGGCCGCACGGCTGGCCGACGTCGACATCGAGGACTTCAAGGCGCTGAACCCGCAGTTGAACCGGCCCGTGATCCTGGCCGCGGGCACGCCCCAGATCCTGCTGCCGTGGGACAACGCCACGGTGTTCAAGCGCAACTTCGAGGCCTACAGCGAGGGCAAGTACGCGAGCTGGACGGCCTGGGCCGCGCCGGCCACCATGAGCGTGGGCGATGCGGCGCGCCGCATCGGCATGCCGGAAAGCGACCTGCGCGCGGTCAACGCCATTCCGCCGCGCATGTTGATCAAGGCCGGCTCGGTGCTGATCGTGCCGCGCAAGAGCAACACCCAGGCCGACGTGGCGAGCCACGTGGCCGACAACGGGCAACTGAGCTTCGCACCGGAAATCGTCACCCGCCGCACGGTGGTCAAGGCCGGCCGCAAGGACAGCGTGGCGGCCATCGCCCACCGCTACAAGGTGAGCCCGGACCAGGTCGCCGAGTGGAACAACATCGGCGCCACCAGCTTGCTGAAGGCGGGCCAGCAGGTCGTGCTGCACCTGCCGGTGCGCGCCGCCGCGCGGTCGCCCCTTCGCGCCACCGCGCACGCGCCGGTGCGCGCGGCGGCCAGGTCCGGTGCCAAGGCGCCGGCCAAGCCGGCCCCGCGCAAGCCCGCGATCCAGCAGCAGAAGCGCCGCTGAGCCGCTGCGTGTGTGAAACTGCACGCGCCTTGTATCGGCGCGGCGTCCAGCTGTAACCACCCGGAGTTCACGCAGGACCACTCCCACGGACGATGCCGCCGTGGTCCGATGCGCCGCCCGGCCGTGCCGGGCCAAGGTGGCTCCATTGCAAACGCAAGGAGTCCAAATGCGAAACAAGACCACCCTGGCGGCCGTGCTGGCCGCCTCCCTGATGGGCCTGGGCGCCGCCGCCCACGCGCAGTACAGCGCCATCGTCTCCGTCGCCCCGCCGACGCCGCAGGTCGAGGTCGTGCCGGCCCCGCGCCAGGGCCACGTCTGGGCGCCCGGCCACTACGAGTGGCGCGGCAACCAGTATGCGTGGGTGCAGGGCTACTGGCTCACCGCCCGCAACGGCTACGACTACCGCGAGCCGCGCTGGGTGCAGCGCGGCAACGGCGAGTGGGTGATGGTGGGCGGCAACTGGGAACGCGGCCGCTGGGAACGCGAGCATGACCGCGAGTACCGCGACCAGGCCCGCAACGGCCAGTACGGTCCGCGTGGCGACATGGACGGCGACGGCGTGCAGAACCGCTTCGACCGCTTCCCGCGCAACCCGAATCGCAGCTGATCGCGCTTGACCGCAACTGGAAAGGGGCCGCGGTGCCCCTTTTCCCGCGTGGCCTTCAGGCCTTGAACTTCTCCTTGGCGCGGCGCGCGAAGTCGTTGGTATAGGTGCGGGCCAGCGAGATGCGGTTCGGGTTCAGCGTGGGCTCGAAGCTCGCCAGCGCCTTCAGCGCCGTGCGGGCGGCCTCTTCGGGCAGCATGCCGTCGAGCGCGATCGCTTCGCGCACCTTGTTGAAGGAGGCGAGGTACAGCGCCCGGTCCCCGAGCAGGTAGCCTTCCGGCACCGTCTTGATGATGTCGCTGGGGCCGGCCGTCTGCAGCCACTTGAGGCTGTGCACCACCGCATTGGCCAGCGCCTGGCAGGTGTTGGGATGCTTGTCGACGAACTCCACCGACGCGTACAGGCAGCAGGCCGGCATCGGCCCGCCGAACACTTCCTGCGTGCCCTTGAGCGTGCGCGTGTCGCTGATGATCTTGACCTCGCCCTTCTGCTCCAGCATGGTCATCACCGGCTCGGTGTTGCACATCGCATCCACCTGGCCCGAGCGCAGCGCCGTCAGCGCGCCGATGGACGTGCCGACGCCGACGAAGCTGACGTCCGTTGGCTTGAGCCCGCCGCGCGCGAGCACCATGTTGGCGACCATGTTGGTCGACGAGCCCGGGTTGGACACGCCGATGCGCTTGCCGCGCAGGTCCTCCACGCTGCGGTAACCGGGAATGGCCCTGGTGGAAAAGCCCATCGCGATCTGCGGTGCCCGCCCCAGCAGCACGAAGCTGCGGTAATGCTGGTTGCGGCTTTGCAGGTTGATGGTGTGCTCGTAGGGGCCGCTCACCACGTCGGCGCTGCCGGCCACCACGGCCTGCTGCGCGCGCGCGCCGCCGTTGTAGTCGGCCAGTTCGACCTCGACACCCTCGGCCTTGAAGAACTCCAGCTGCTCCGCGATGGTGAGGGGAAGGTAGGCAAAGGCCGCCTTGCCGCCCACCGCGATGGTCACGCGCGGTTTTTCGACCCTGGGCTGGGCCCGCAGTGCCGGTGCCGCTACCAAGGCCGCGGCCAGCACGCTGAATCGCCGGCGGTCGGGCATGGACGGGGGCATCGCGGCGGCCTCTCTGTTGTTCTGGGAATGAACAGAGGTTAGACGCGGCTTTGCGGCACTGCATCAGGACCATCCCCTGCGGGTTTCCCCGCAACCCGCCGCGCCTAACGCCAGCCGCTCAGGAAGATCGCCAGGTTGCAGACGAACGCAAGTGCCCAGAAGGCGGAGCGCATCTTCGGCAGGTCGGCGACGTACATCGCGACGTAGATGATGCGCAGGGTGACGAACAGCAGCGCCAGGATGTCCAGCCGCGTCTGCGGCGCGCCGAGCTGGTGCGCGATGATGACCGCGCCTATGAAGAAGGGCAGCGCCTCGAAGCTGTTCGCCTGCGCCGCATTCGCGCGTGCCTGCCAGCCTTGCTGCTGCGCCAGCCAGGCGCGCGGTTGCGCATTGTCGTAGCCGCCCTGGCTGCGCGGCTTGCGAAAGCCCGGCGACTTGGCCAGCCAGGCGCAGGGCAGCGGCAGCAGCACCGCCATCAGCACGCACCAGTAGGCCACCGTGAAACGCGCGTAGTTCATCTTATTTTGTCCTCCTGTCCACCAGCGCGTGCGCGATGGTCCCCAGGTCCACGTATTCGAGTTCGCTGCCCGCCGGCACGCCGCGCGCCAGCCGGGTCACCTTCAACCCGCGCTGCTTGAGCGCCTCGGCGATCACGTGCGCCGTGGCCTCCCCCTCCGCGGTGAAGTTGGTCGCCAGGATCACCTCCTGCACCTCGCCGTTGGTGGCGCGGCCGAACAGCTTGGCCAGGCCGATGTCCTTCGGGCCGATGCCGTCCAGCGGGCTGAGCTTGCCCCCGAGCACGAAATAGAGGCCGGAGAAGGCCTGCGTGCGCTCGATTGCCGCCTGGTCCGCCGGCGTCTCCACCACGCACAGCTTGCTGCGGTCGCGCTGCGGGCTGCGGCAGGTGGCGCAGACCTCGTCCTCGGTGAAGGTATTGCACTCGCTGCAGTGCCGGATGTGCGTGGCGGCCTGCTCCAGCGCCCGCGCCAGCACGCGCGCGCCTTCGCGGTCGTGCTGCAGCAGGTGGAAGGCCATCCGCGAAGCGGACTTCACGCCCACGCCGGGCAGGCGGCGCAGGGCCTCGATCAGCGATTGAAGTGAAGGCTCTGCCAATTAGAACGGCAGCTTCATGCCGGGCGGCAGGCCCGCGGTCAGCTTGCCCATCTTCTCGTTGCTGGTTTCCTCGGCCTTGCGCACGGCGGCGTTGAAGGCCGCGGCCACCAGGTCCTCCAGCATGTCCTTGTCCTCGCCCAGCAGCTCCGGGGCGATGGTGACGCGCTTGACGTCGTGCTTGCAGGTCATGACGACCTTGACCAGGCCCGCGCCTGCTTCGCCGTTCACCTCGATCAGCGCCAGCTCTTCCTGCGCCTTCTTGAGGTTGTCCTGCATCGCCTGCGCCTGCTTCATCAGGCCGGCCAGCTGTCCTTTGTTGAACATGATTTCTACTCTCTGGTTTTCGCTACGGGTTTGATGCTGCCAGGCACGATTTTCGCGCCAAAGTCACGTTGCATCTGCTGGACGAACGGATCGTTCAGGATGATTTGCTCGGCGGCCTGCTGGCGCTGCCAGGCGGCATGGGCGTTGCGCCGCGCCGGGCTGTCGCTTACGGACCCTACTTCCACCGTGATCTCGACGGCGTGGCCGGCCGCCTGCAGCGCGTTCTTCAGGCGCTCGCGGCTGGCCGGCTGGTTGAGGGATTCGCGCTCCACGCGCAGCATCCAGTGGCCTTCGTCACGCCCCACCAGCTGCGCCTGCAGCGCCAGTTCGCGCACCAACGCGGTGATGGCCTCGCTCTCCACCAGCTGCTGCACCGTGGCCTGCCAGAAATCGCCCTCCGGCGTGGGCGTGACGGCCGCCATGGCCGTCGCGGCCTCGCGCAGCGGCTCGGGTTGGACCCGCACGGGCACGCCGACGACGTCGTTGCCCTGGGCCGGCGGCGGGCCCTGGCGCGGCGGGGCCTGGCGGGGTTCGACGACGGGGAGGACGCGGCCGGGAGGGCCGGTGGGGCGCGGGGTGGCGGTTGGTGGGAGCGGGGATGCGGGAACCGAAACTACCGCGGGCGCGGTTCGCACGAATGTAGGCTGGGTTCGCGCAGCGACCCCAGCGCTTTCGGCGGCACTATTCAGAGTTTTTTTTTCAGCCGCGCCGGGCTTGAACGCCAGCAACCGCAACAACACCATCGTCAACGCCGCATATTCGTCCGGCGCCAGCCCCAGCTCGGCCCGCCCATGCAGGCACATGCTGTACAAGAGCTGGGTTTCATCGGGCGGCAGCAGCGCCGCCAGCCTTGCGATGGTGGCCGCCTCCTCGTCGCTCCCCTCGGCGGCGGACGGCACGGCCTGCAGCACCGCCATGCGCTGCAGCACCATGCTCATTTCCTCCAGCGCCGCGGCGGCCGACAGGCCATGCAGGCGCAGGGCTTCCGAGGTCTCCACCACCGTCTTGCCGTCGCCCTGGGCCAGGGCCTCGATCAGCCGGAAGACGTGGCTGCGGTCGACGCTGCCCAGCATCTGGCGCACCGCCGCTTCCTGCAGCTGGCCGGCGCCGAAGGCGATGGCCTGGTCGGTCAGCGACAGCGCATCGCGCATCGAGCCGCGCGCCGCCCGCGACAGCAGGCGCAGCGCGCCCGGCTCGGCCTGCACCTTCTCGTCGGCCAGCACGTGCGCCAGGTGCTCCTGCACCGTCTCCGGCGCCATCGGCCGCAGGTTGAACTGCAGGCAGCGTGACAGCACGGTCACCGGCACCTTCTGCGGGTCGGTGGTGGCCAGCACGAATTTCAGGTACTCCGGCGGCTCTTCGAGCGTCTTCAGCATCGCGTTGAAGGCGTGCCCGGTGAGCATGTGCACTTCGTCGATCATGAAGACCTTGAAGCGGCCCTGCACCGGCTTGTAGACGGCCTGTTCCAGCAGCGACTGGACCTCGTCGACGCCGCGGTTGGAGGCGGCGTCGAGCTCGGTGTAGTCGATGAAGCGGCCGGCGTCGATGTCCACGCAGGCCTGGCAGACGCCGCAGGGCGCGGAGGTGATGCCGCCGGTGCCGTCGGGGCCCTGGCAGTTCAGCGACTTGGCCAGGATGCGCGCCACGGTCGTTTTGCCGACGCCGCGGGTGCCGGTGAACAGGTAGGCATGGTGCAGCCGCTGCTGCTCCAGGGCATTGGACAGCGCCTGCACCACGTGGCCCTGGCCCACCATCTGGCTGAAGGTCCGGGGCCGGTACTTCCGGGCGAGCACGAGATACGACATTCCGGCGATTCTAAGGTGGGCCCACAGGCAGCCCGGCCTTGGCCGCTCGCTACAATGCGAGGTGACGGGCCTCCCCGCAGGGTGAAGCGGCCAACCGGGTCAGGTGGGGAACCAAGCAGCCCTAACTGTGTAGCCAGTGCCGGGGGTAAGGCTCGTCAACTTCTTCACGCGGATGCCTTGTAGATCAAGCACTTAGCTCCGGCTGGGTGGCGGATCAGGCCCATCTGTATCACCTGCCTGTGTCACTCCGGGTGTCACGTTCAACAACGTGGACCATCCGATGACGACATTGACCGGACTCTTCTCTCGCGGCTCAAGCTACTACCTGCGCGTAGTTCTCCCAGACAGGCATCCAGCTACCCACCAGTACCGCAGCGGTCGTGTGGTGCTGTCGTTGGGCGCGTGCAGCAGACGCGAGGCGATCAACAAGGCACCATCCTGCGGGCAGAAGTCTTGCGAGGTGAAGCCGTCGCAGGCAGAGCGGCGCGGCCCGCCCCTTAGGTGATCGCTGCTGCGGTACCACCTGTTCCCCTGCTCTACCTGCGCGATGTGTTCGACAAGTGGGTGGATGCCAAGCCCGGGAGCGCTGACACCGTCGCGGCCTGCAAGCGGGCGCTGGTGCTGTTCGAGGAGCAGACCGGCAATCCGGCCTTGGCCGGGCTGACCCGGGCCTCGGGGATCGCGTTCAGGACATGGCTGCAGCAGCCGGATCGCGGGACCACGCCCAAGACCGCCCGCGACAGGCTCACCTGGGTCAAGTCGCTTTTGAAGCACGCCGAGATCGACCTCGAGCTGATCCCGCGCAGCCTCTGGGAAGGTCTCGACATCGAGCAGATCACCACCCACCGGCGCAGGCCGTGGTCCGGCAAGGAGCTGGAGACCTTCTTCAGCGCCCCGTTGCACGCCGCGTACAGCCTGCCCACAGACACTAAGGCCGGAGCCGAGGCGGCGTACTGGGTGCCCCTGCTGGGCCTCTATAGCGGGGCGCGGATCAGCGAGCTGATCCAGCTCCGCCGGTGCGACATCGAGCTGATCGGCGACATCTACGTCATGTCGGTGACCGACGAGGGGGCTGACCAGAAGGTCAAGACCACCGCCTCGGTCCGCAAGGTGCCGCTGCACAGCGAGGTTGTCCGCTTGGGCTTCGTGGAGTACGGTGCAGCGCACCGCAGTGGGCGACACCTCAAAATCCCAGGCCGAGTCTCCCGGAAGAACGTCGCAGCCCAATCAGAGAACGGTGCGAATAGAA
>JAQGMU010000374.1 GCA_028292195.1 Ramlibacter sp.
GCCTGACCGGCGACGAGCTGATCGAGATCGTTCCCGATCCCGAGCTGACGCCGCAAAGCAGTGCCCAGCTGGTCGTGACGCGCCGCGACGGCAGCCGCGAGGAGTGCACGCTGACGCTGCGCATCGACACGCCGATCGAGGTCGACTACTACCGCCACGGTGGAATCCTGCCCTTCGTATTGAGGCAGCTGCTGGCCGCGTGACGCGCGAACTGTTGGTGGCCGGCGGCGGCATCGCCGGGCTGGCGGCCGCCCTGGCCGCGCGGCGCGCCGGCTGGGAGGCCCGCCTGTTCGAGCAGGCCGAGACGTTCTCCGAGGTGGGCGCCGGCATCCAGCTGGGGCCCAACGTCACCCGCATCCTGCGCGAGTGGAAGCTGCTGCAAGGCACGCTCGCGCAGCAGGCCTGGCGTCCGCCGCACTTGCGCGCGCGCGATGGCATCGACGGCCGCCAGCTGGCCAGCCTGGCCTTCGCCGACATCGAGCGGCGCTATGGCGCGCCCTATCTCACCCTGCACCGGGCCGACCTGCAGGCGGCCTTGCTGGCGGCCGCGCAGGAGGGCGGCGTGCGGCTGCACAGCGGGCGCAAGCTCCTGGAAGTGGCCGATGCGGGCACCGGGGTGCGCGTGCGCACCGACGCAGGGCCGGAGGTCGAGGCCGAGGCCCTGGTGGGCGCCGACGGGCTGTGGAGCACGGTGCGCGCCGCGGTCTGCGGCGCCGCGCCGCCGCAACCCACCGGCGACCTCGCCTACCGCGGCCTGGTCGCGCGTGCGGACCTGCCGCCAGGGCTGCGCGGTCCGGACGTGACCGTCTGGCTGGCGCCACGCATGCACCTGGTCAGCTACCCCGTGCGCGGCGGTGACTGGGTGAACGTCGTCTGCGTGGTGGAGGGCAGGGTGGCCGGCGACCCGCGCGGCTGGGACGAGGCAGCGGTGGCCTCGGAGCTCGAGTCCGCCGTCGGCACCATCGCCGCCGAGGCGCGGGACCTGCTGCGCGCGGTGCCGGCCTGGAGCCTCTGGGTGTTGCACGACCGTCCGCCGGTCACGCGGGCGGAAGACCTGGCGCGCGGCCGGATCGCGCTGCTGGGCGACGCCGCGCATCCGCTGCGGCCCTACCTGGCGCAGGGCGCCGGCATGGCGATCGAGGACGCGCGCGAGCTCGAGCGGGTGCTGGCGGTGGCCGACGAGCGCGTGCTGGACGTGCCCACGGCCCTGCGCCGCTATGCGCTCAGCCGCTGGCAGCGGGTGGCCGAAGTGCAGCGGCGATCGCGCGCCAACGGCGCCATCTTCCACGCCACGGGGCCGGCCCGCTGGGGCCGCAACCTGCTGCTGCGCGCCCAGGGCGCGCGGCTGCTCGACCAGCCCTGGCTCTACGGCGCCTAGCGGCGCGCCAGCACCTCTTCGTAGCCCTTGCCGGTGAACACGTAGCGGGTGTCCGACACGGGGACCACCTGGTCGCGCTCGTCGCGGATGGTGCCGGTGCGCGCGACCAGCAGGTCGGGCCAGGTGCGGCTGCCGGGCGCCATCGAGACCGTGCCGGTGAAGCGGTAGCGTTCGCCCGCCGCCGTCGCCGCACCGCCGTTGTCGCCGCCGGTCTGCACGAAGCCGAGGTCGCGCCATTCGCCGCTGGCGAAGGCCCACACGCCCTTGCCCACCTGTGCGTAGCCCTGGCCGGTGCCGCCCTGGTCGAACAGGAAGGCCACGGTGCCGGAGGGGAACTCCAGCACCTGCACCGGCCCGCGCGGCCGCGCGGCCTGGCCCCAGCCGCCGGCACGCGCGAAATCCTTGCTGGCCCCGGCCAGCTTCCATTGGCCGTCGGCCAGCCGGTAGCAGGCGGCGCTGATGCTGGGCGCCTCGGCCGGGCCGGCGGCCGCCTTGCGGGTTGCCGGGTCGAGTTGCCGCGTCTGGATGAAGACGGCCTGCGCCGGCGCACCGGCGAGCGTGAAGGCCTGCTGGTGCCAGAGGCTGGTGTGTTCCGCCGCGGTGGCGATGGTTTCGTCGGCGGTCTGCACGCCGAACAGGTCGCTGAAGGCGCGGGTGGCGGCGAACGGAGGCAGGGCGCCGGCGATCGGCTGGAAGGAAAACGCGGGCGGCCCCGGCGGCTGGCCCGGCCGGTTCGATCCCCAATACACCCTGGCGCTGGCGGCGAGGAACGTGGCGAACACGACCGCCGCGGTGATGAGTCCCGACTTCCCTGTCGCCACTGCAAAACTCCCATCGCTCTTTCGGCAATGGTACGCGAACTGTTCTAAAAGATGGAACGACCGGGACCCTGGCTCGCCGCGCCCGGCGTCAAAGTGCCGTGCGCAGCGTCCAGATCTCGGGGAACAGCACCACGTCCAGCATCTTGCGCAGGTAGCTGACGCCGCCGGTGCCGCCGGTGCCGCGCTTGAAGCCGATCACCCGTTCCACCGTCGTCACGTGGCGGAAGCGCCAGAGCCGGAAGGCGTCTTCCAGGTCGGTGAGTTCCTCGCCCAGCTGGTACAGGTCCCAGTGCTCCTTCGGATTGCGATAGGCCACCAGCCAGGCCTGCTCCACTTCGGCGCTGGCCTCGTAGGCTTGCGTCCAGTCGCGTTCGACGTGCGATGCGGGCACCGGCAGGCCGCGGCGCGCCAGCAGGCGCAGCGCCTCGTCGTAGAGCGAGGGCTGCTGGTAGGCCTGCTGGACCACCGCCAGCCGTTCGGGGTGGTGGTCGTGGGGCTTGAGCATGGCGGCGTTCTTGTTGCCCAGGCGGAACTCGATGCAGCGGTACTGAAAGCTCTGGAAGCCGCTGGAATTGGCGAGGTAGGGACGGATGGCGCTGTACTCCGGCGGTGTCATCGTCGCCAGCACGTCCCAGGCATGCACCAGTTGTTCCATGATGCGCGAGACCCGGGCCAGCATCTTGAAGGCGGACCCCAGCTCGTCGCGGGCGACACAGGCGATGGCCGCCGACAGCTCGTGCAGCATCAGCTTCATCCAGAGCTCGCTGGTCTGGTGCTGGATGATGAAGAGCATCTCGTCGTGGTGCGGCGACAGGGGCTGCTGCGCCTGCAGGATGGCGTCGAGCTGCAGGTAGTCGCCGTAGCTCATGTCGCGGCTGAAATCCAGCTGCGCCTTTTCGTCCTTGACGATCTGTTCGGGTTTTTGCGGCTGCTTCATCTCAGGTCACCGCCTGCTGGCGATTGAATTCGGGGCGGCGCCACTCTTCACCCTCCAGCACCTCGCGCAGCTGCTGCACCGCGTCCCACACGTCCTCGAAGCGCAGGTACAGCGGCGTGAAGCCGAAGCGCAGGATGTCGGGGGCGCCGGCGCGGAAGTCGCCGATCACGCCGCGGGCGATCAAGGCCTGCACGATCGCGTAGGCCCCCTCGTCGCGCGTCAGGCAGACCTGCGAGCCGCGCTCGCCATGGGCGCGCGGCGTGGCCAGGCCGAGGCCCTGGCCGCCGCAACGCTGCTCCACCAGCGCGATGAACAGGTCGGTCAGCGCCAGCGACTTGCGCCGCAGCGCCGCCATGCCGCCATGCGGCTGCGCGGCCAGCACAGTGTCCAGCCCGCACTCCAGCGCCGTCATGCTCAGGATCGGCTGGGTGCCGCACAGGTAGCGCGCGATGCCATGGGCCGGCTGGTAGCCGGGCGTGAAGGCGAACGGCGCCGCATGGCCCCACCAGCCGGCCAGCGGCTGCCAGAAGCGGTCGGCGTGGCGCGGGTGCACCCAGGCGAAGGCCGGCGCGCCGGGGCCGCCATTGAGGTACTTGTAGCCGCAGCCGACGGCGAAGTCGGCGTCGGCGCCGCGCAGGTCGACTTCGACGGCGCCGGCGCTGTGCGCCAGGTCCCAGACCACCAGCGCACCGGCGGCATGGGCGCGCCGCGTGACTTCGGCCAGGTCGTGCATGGCGCCGGTGCGGTAGTTCACGTGCGTGAGCATCAGCACGGCGGTGTCCTGGCCCAGCGCGCCGGCGATCTCGTGCGGCTCCACCAGCTGCAGGCGGCAGCCA
>JAQGMU010000375.1 GCA_028292195.1 Ramlibacter sp.
AACTCGCGGCCCAGGCCGTTCCATACGACCAGCGGCAGCAGGAACACGGTGGCGATGGCAACCCGCATGGCGGCGGCGGGCAGCACGCCGAAGTCGGTGATGGCGAAGCGCATGAAAAGGAAGGAAGCTCCCCAGATCGCGGCCAGCAGGACGAAGTCGATGATCGAAGCAACAGGCATAGGGCGGCTAGTGTGCAGGCATTCGTAAGAGGGGCCCGGACGCACTGATGAAAGTTGCGCCGCGCATTGATTCGCACATCACATCAATGCGCCTTCCAGCTGCAACAGCGCCGACTTGCGTTCCAGCCCGCCGGCATAGCCCGTGAGCGCACCGGCCGTGCCCAGCACGCGATGGCAAGGCACGACGATGCTGACCGGATTGCGTCCCACCGCCGCGCCGACCGCCCGCGCGGCCTGCGGCCGTCCCAAGCGCCGGCCCAGCTCCCCGTAGCTGGTGGTGGCGCCCGGCGGGATGGCCAGCAGCGCCTGCCAGACGCTTTGCTGGAACGGCGTGCCGTGCGTCAGGTCCAGCGGCAGTTCGAAAGCCGTGCGCCGGCCGTCGAAATACTCCTGCAGCTGGCGCACCGCCTCGCGCAGCACCGGGTGCCGCGGCGACTCGCGCCACGGCACGCTTTCCGGGCCATGGCGCTGCCCTTCGAACCAGACGCCGGCCAGCCCGGCGTCGCTGGCGGCCAGCAGCATGGGGCCCAAGGGGCTGGCATAACGCACGCAAACCAGTTGTTCGTTCATCTTCATGTTGATCTCCATTTAGAGAGCGCTCCACGCGCGCACCACTGCGTAGCTGCGCCACGGCTTCCAGGCCTGCGAGGCCGCTTCCGCTTCACGCGCCGGCTGCTTGCTCTGTTGCACGCCCAGCGCCTTGTGCAGGGCGACGTCGCCGGCCGGAAAGGCATCGGGCCAGCGCAGCGCCCGCATGGCGATGTACTGCGCCGTCCAGTCGCCGATGCCCGGCAATTCCTTCAGCGCCGCGATCGTCGCCGGGATGTCGGCGCCGGCATGCAGCTGCACCCGCCGCTCGGCCACGGCGCGGGCAATGGCGACGATGGCCGCCTGCCGCTGCCGCACGATGCCCAGCTGGCCGAGCGCATCGCCTTCGGCCGCGGCCAGCACCTCGGCTGCCGGGAACAGGCGATCGAGCTCGGGAAACGGTGTTTCGACCGGCTCGCCGAAGCGCTGCACCAGGCGCTGCGCCAGCGTGCGGGCCGCCGCCACCGTGATCTGCTGGCCGAGGACGGCCCGGACCGCCAGTTCGTAGCCGTTGAGCGTGCCCGGTACCCGCAGGCCGTCGCCCAGCGGGAAGCTGCCGTGCAGGCGCGCGTTGATCGCATGCGGATCGGCATCGAGGTCGAAGGCGGCCTTCACCCGCCGGATCACCAGCGGCAGCACGCCGCGCAGCGAATCGCTGGTGCGCAGCAGCAGCTGGCAGCGCTCGGTGTCGAACTCGGCCTGCAGCCAGCCGGTGTGGCGCTGCCCGCCGGCTTCGATGGCGAAGGTCCGTGCCAGACTGGTGTCCGTGATCGCCTCCATGCCGACGATGGCCCGGGTGCGGAAGAAGCCGAGCATGGCGTCCACGTCGTACGGCGGCCGGTAGCCCAGCCGCACCAGGCTGCCCGCTTCGCGCTGGCTGCCTTCCCGCCGCAGCTGCGTGGGGTTCAGGCCGTAGTGTTCGATGAAGGCGGCGTTGAAACGGCGCACGCTGGCGAAGCCGCTGGCCAGCGCCACTTCGGTGATGGGCAGGTCGGTGTCGGCCAGCAGTTGCTTGGCCGTCAGCAGCCGGCGCGTCTGCAGGTATTGCAGCGGCGACACGCCCAGCTGCTGCTCGAAGATGCGGCGCAGGTGGCGGTCGCTCACGCCCAGCCGGCCCGCCAGCAGCTCGACCGAGGGGGGAGCGTCCAGCCACGCTTCCGGCTCGTCGAGCATCCGCGCCGCCTGCTGGGCCAGCACGCTGCTGGCGTCCTGGGTGGACCAGCGCAGCGCGTGCGGCGCCAGCTCCGGCCGGCAGCGCAGGCAGGGGCGGAATCCTGCCCCCTCGGCCTGGGCCGCATGGGCGAAGAAGCGGCAGTTCTCGCGCCGCGGCGTCCGCACCTTGCAGACCGGTCGGCAGTAGATGCCGGTGCTGGTCACGCCGGTGAAGAAGGTGCCGTCGAAACGGGCGTCGCGGGCCTTCAGCGCGAGGTAGCAGGCGTCGGGGTGCAGGGGAGGGTCGACCGGGGGCATGGGCTTCATGATACGCAGCGCTGCGAGGCGGACTCGCCGTTTCCGGACATGTTCCTGGCCCCGCCGCGGCCTAGAATCAAGGCATGCATCTCAGCCCAAGCATCTTCAAGGCCTATGACATCCGCGGCATCGTGCCCGGCACCCTCGACGAGGATGTGGCGGAGTCGCTAGGCCGCGCCTTCGGCACCGTCGCCCTGCGCGAGGGCGAGAAAGCGGTCGCCGTCGGCCGCGACGGCCGGCTCAGCGGTCCGTCGCTGAGCGCGGCCCTGGTCCGCGGGCTGCTCGCCAGCGGCGTCGACGTCGTCGACGTCGGCATGGTCACCACGCCCATGCTCTACTTCGCCGCCAACACCGTCTGCAGCAGCGGCATCCAGGTGACCGGCAGCCACAACCCGAGGGACTACAACGGCTTCAAGATGGTCATGGCCGGCCGCGCCATCTACGGCGAGGAGATCCAGGCCCTGCGCAAGCTGATGGAGCAGGGCGTGCCGCACGCCGAGCATCACGGCAAGGTCCGCAACGTCAGCATCTTCGCCCCCTACCGCGACCGGATCGTCTCGGACATCAAGCTGGCCCGGCCGCTGAGGATCGTCGTCGACTCGGGCAACGGCGTGGCCGGTGCTTCGGCTCCCGCGATCTACCGGGCCATCGGCTGCGAGGTCATCGAGATGTTCAGCGAAGTCGACGGCAACTTCCCGAACCACCATCCGGACCCGAGCAAGCCGGAGAACCTGCGCGACCTGATCGCCAGGCTGAAGGAAACCGGCGCCGACCTCGGCCTGGCCTTCGACGGCGACGGCGACCGGCTGGGCATCATCACGCGCGAGGGCAACAACATCTACCCGGACCGGCAGATGATGCTGTTCGCCCAGGACGTGCTGTCGCGCGTGCCGGGTGGAACCATCCTGTTCGACGTCAAGTGCACCCAGCGCCTGGCGCCCGCCATCGTGGCGGCCGGCGGCGTGCCGATGATGTACAAGACCGGCCACTCGCTGATCAAGGCCAGGATGCGCGAAGTGAATTCGCCGCTCGGGGGTGAGATGAGCGGCCACATCTTCTTCAAGGAGCGCTGGTACGGCTTCGACGACGGCACCTACGCCGGCTGCCGGCTGCTGGAAATCCTGTCGCGGCACCCGGACCCGAGCGCCGTGCTGAACGCGCTGCCCACCAGCTTCTCGACGCCGGAGCTGAACGTGAAGTGCGAGGAGGGCGAGCCGCACCGCATCGTCGACGAACTGGTGAAGAAGGCGAATCTGCCGGGCGCGACGATCTCCACCATCGACGGCCTGCGGGCCGACTGGCCGGACGGCTTCGGCCTGGTGCGCGCCTCGAACACGACGCCGGTGCTGGTGCTGCGCTTCGAGGGCCACACGCAGGAAGCGATGGACCGCATCGAGCGCGACATGCTGGCGCTGCTGCGGCAGGCCAAGCCGGACGCGAAGATCGCCGAGGCTGCGCATTGAACCGGACCGGGGGTGGAGCTCGGATGCGCGCCCGTTGAACATCCTCATCGTCAAGCTCTCGTCGCTGGGCGACGTCGTGCACGCCATGCCGGCCGTGCAGGACATCCTGGCCGCCGTTCCCGGCGCCCGGGTCGACTGGGTGGTGGAGCGTGGCTTCGCGCCGCTGGTGCAGCGCGGCGCCGGCGTGCATCGCGTGATTCCCTGCGAGCTGCGGCGCTGGCGCAAGGCGCCGCTGGCGCATGAGACGCGGGTGGCCTGGCGCGCCTTCCGCGCCGACCTCAAGCGCGAGACCTACGACGCCATCATCGACCTGCAGGGCCTGACCAAGTCGGCCCTGGTCGCCCACATGGCGCGGCTGGCGCCGGGCGGAAAGCGCTACGCACTGGCGAACCGCACCGAAGGCTCCAGCTACGAGGCGCCGACGCGCTGGGTGGCCGACGTCGCCATTCCGGTGGAGACGCAGTCGCAAGCCGTGCAGCGCTCGCGCGCCGTCTGCGCCGCCGCACTCGGCTACGCGCTGCCGGCCACGTTGCGCTATGGGCTGGCCACGAGCGCCGCGCCGCGGCAGGACTGCGTCGTCCTGATCCACGGCAGCTCGCGCGCCGACAAGTGCTGGCCGGAAGCGTCGTGGGTCGAGCTGGGGCGGCGCCTGCTGGCGGCCGGCCACGGCCTCGCGCTGCCGCACGGCAACGACGAGGAACGCGAACGCAGCGAGCGGCTGGCGCAGGCGCTGGGGCCGCGGGCCGAGGTCTGGCCGCGGCTGTCGCTGGATGCGCTGACCGAGCGCATGGGGCGCTGCGCCGGCGCCATCGGCGTCGACAGCGGCCTGAGCCACATCGCGGTGGCGCTGGACCTGCCGCACGTGCAGATCTACAACTTCGACACGGCCTGGCGCACCGGGCCGCCGGGGACCGCGCGCCAGCGCAGCGTGTACGCGGAGCCGACGCCAACGGTGGACGCCGTATGGCAAGCCTGGAGCGCCGTCGCCGACAAGGCATGATGGCGGGATGATCCACCCGCTCTATTCGCTGGTGCTGCTGGGCGCCCAGCCGCTGCTGCGCCGCAAGCTGCGCCGCCGCGGCGTGGCCGAGCCGGGCTACCTGGAGCACGTCGACGAGCGCTTCGGCCGCTTCGAAGGCACGACCGAGCCGGGCCGGCTGTGGATCCATGCCGTCTCGCTGGGCGAGACGCGGGCCGCCGCGATCCTGGTCGATGCCTTGCGCAAGGCCCAGCCTGGCCTGCGCATCCTGCTCACGCACGGCACGGCAACCGGCCGCGCCGAGGGCGTGCGGCTGCTGCGCGAGGGCGATGCCCAGGCCTGGTTTCCCTGGGACACGCCGAAGGCGGTGAAGGCCTTCCTGGACCACTTCCGCCCTGCCGCCGGCGTGCTGATGGAAACCGAGGTCTGGCCCAACGTCATCGCCCTGTGCCGCGAGCGCGGCGTGCCGCTGGCGCTGGCCAATGCGCGCCTGAGCGAAAAGTCGCTGAAGCAGGCCCGCCGGCTGCCGCGCCTGTCGCGGCCGACCTATGCGGCGCTGGGCGCCGTCTGGGCCCAGACCGAGGACGACGCCCGCCGGCTGGCGCAGGCCGGCGCCACCGTGCAGGGCGTGTTCGGCAACCTGAAGTTCGACGCCACCCCGGCGCCCGAGCAACTGGCGCGCGGCCGCGCATGGCGGGCGGCGCAGCCGCGGCCGGTGGTGATGTTCGCCAGCTCGCGCGAAGGCGAGGAGGCGGAGTTCCTGCGCGCCATCGCCGCCCACCCCGGCGTGCAGTGGCTGCTGGTGCCGCGCCATCCGCAGCGCTTCGACGAGGTGGCGGGGCTGGTGGCGCAGTCGGGTTTCAGCGTGTCGCGCCGCAGTGCGTGGGGCGAAGCGCCGGGCGCGGCGGACGTCTGGGTTGGCGATTCGCTCGGCGAAATGCCGCTGTATTACGCGCTGGCCGACGTCGCCTTGCTGGGGGGCAGCTTCCTGCCGCTGGGCGGGCAGAACCTGATCGAGGCCGCCGCCTGCGGCTGCCCGATCGTCATGGGGCCGCACACCTTCAACTTCAGCGAGGCGGCGCAGCTGGCGCAGGAAGCGGGTGCGGCGCGCCGCGTCGCTTCGATGGAAGAGGGCGTGCGGGAGGCGGTGGCGATGGCGCAGGATGCGGCGGCGCGGGCGCAGGTGTCGGCGGCGGGCGAGCAGTTCGCGGCGGCGCATCGCGGGGCGGCGCAGAGGACGGCCGAGGCGGTGCTGGGATTGATGGCGCGGTGACCGTGCCGTGCAGGGTGGGTTGCCGCAGGCACCCCACTGATCCAGCGGTAGCACGGGACGATGGGGCACGTAGGCTGGGTTGCCGCAGGCACCCCAGCGCTGGGGTCGCTGCGCGAACCCAGCCTACATTCCACGCGGCCCCAGTGTCCGTTACCGCCCGAACGTCTCCGCGGGCGCCCGCAGGCGCGCCGAACACCACATCACCCAATCCGGCGAGCCATACGCCGCAACCGCATCGAATCCGCCCCGCATGCCCTCCGGCAACCCCAGCTCGTGCAGGTACTCGTCCCTGACCACGACGAACTGCCGCCGGTACGGCAGCAGCGTCGTGCTCGGTGCCCCACGCTGCATCGCCGTGGCGTCCTCGTACCGCGCATACCAGTGATTCAGCAGCATGCTGCAGCGTGGCGCGTGCCAGAAGGTGCCCATGTCGTCCCCCGGCTTTGCCTCGCCCCCCAGCACCACGCGCGCATGGTCCCAGCCGAGGAAGCCCACCGCCTCCGACACCAGGTTGAACGCATGGCGCAGCTGCCACCCGGCCGGCGGCGGATGGCTGCGTCCGCTGACCGCGCGGGCGCGATCGGCCAGGCGCAGGTCGCCGGCCTTCAGCGCGTTCAGGCCGATGCGGGCACGCGTCTTCAGCTCCGAGATGCAGGCGTTCTCGCTCACGGCGGGCTCCGGACCAGGGGCGCGGATGCTATCACCTCGGCGACCGGGCGTCACGCCATTGACAGCGCCGCCGCCGGCGTAGTCCTAGATTGGGCCGCATGGACTCTTCCGAAAACCTCCTGGCCCGCATCCGCGTCATCAACGCCAGCGCCGAATTCAACCGCTGGTGCGGCATCGAGGTGCTGCGCGCGGAGCCCGGCGCGGTGGAGATCGCCATGCCGTGGCGGGTGGAGGCGGGCCAGTACGCCGGCTTCCTGCATGCCGGGCTGCAGGGCGCATTGATCGACACGGCCTGCGGCTTCGCGGCCGTGACGCTGGTGGGGCGGGTGCTGGCCTCGCACTACGCGGTGAACTGCCTGCGGCCGGCCGTCGGCGAGCGCTTCATCGCGCGGGCGCGGGTGGTGAAGCCGGGCCGCACGCAGGTGTTCACGGCCTGCGAGCTGTTCGCGTGGAAGGATGGGCAGGAGAAGCTGGTGGCGACGGGGGAGACGCTGCTGACGCCGGTACAGCCGTAACGGTGGGGTGCCCTGCGGGCAACCCACCCTACACGGAGCGCCCTGGTTGCCCTGGTAGGGTGGGTTCGCGCAGCGACCCCACCGTTGCGGCTACCGCACCACCAGCGAATTCAAGCGCACCAGATCCTCCGGCTGCAGCGTCCCGTTCGCCTGCCGCAGCTTCAGGTGCCCCAGCAGCACGTTGTAGCGCGCCTGCGCCAGGTCGCGCTTGGTCTGGAACAGCTGGCTCTGGGCGTTCAGCACGTCGATGTTGATGCGCACGCCGACCTGGTAGCCCAGGCGATTGGCGTCCAGCGCGCTCTGGCTGGAGGCTTCGGCCGCTTCCAGCGCGCGCACCTGGCCCTGGCCGGAGACGACGCCGAAGTACGCGGTGCGCACGGCCTGCGCCACCTGGCGGCGGGCCCCTTCCAGGTCGGTGCGGGCCTTGTCTTCCAGCGCCAGCGTCTCGCGGACGCGGTTCTGGGTGGCGAAGCCGGCGAACAGCGGCACGTTGACGGCGACGCCGATGGCGCCCGACTTGGGCCGCGCGTCCTGCGGCGAGGTGCTGCTGCCGCCGACGAAGCGCGTCTCGCCCACGCTGGCCGTCAGGTCCACTGTGGGCTTGTGGCCGGCGCGCGCCTTCTCGGTTTCCAGCTCCGCGATGTCGACGTTGATCCTGGCCTGCTGGATGAAGGGGCTGGCGCTTTCCGCGGCGGCCACCCAGGCATCGGGGTCGGCCGGTTCCGGCGGGGGCACGATCAGCGGCATCGCCAGCGGGTTCGGCTGGGTGCCGTTCCTGCCGACCACCGTGTCCAGTGCCAGCCGCTTCACCCGCAGGTCGTTGTCGGCGGCGATCTCCTGCGCCAGCACCAGGTCGTAGCGGGCCTGGGCTTCGCGGGTGTCGGTGATGGTCGACGTGCCGACCTCGAAATTGCGCTTGGCCGAGGCCAGCTGCTCCGCGGTGGCCGTCTTCTGGGCCCGCACGAAGGCCAGCGTGTCCTGCGCCGCCAGCACGTCGAAGTAGGCCTGGCTGATGCGGACGACCAGGTCCTGGCTGGCGGCAATCAGCTGGAACTCGGCCAGTTCGGCCTGGCGCTTGCCCTGGCGGTAGGTGGCCAGGTTGGCGGGGCGGTACAGCGGCTGCGAGGCGCTGAGGGTGACGGCCTGCGACGTGAACCAGCGGCTGGTGGCCGGCTGGATATCCAGCGCATTGCGGTTGACGGAGCCCGAGAGTCCGGCCTGCGGCAGGATGCCGGCCCTGGCCTGGTCCGCCCGCGCCAGGTTGGCGTCGTACTGGTTCCTCGCCGACTGCCAGGTGGAGTCATTGGCGCGCGCCGCTTCGTAAAGTTCGAGCAGTCCTTCCGCGCGCGCCTGGCCGCCCAGGGCCAGCGCCATCGCCGCCGACAGGGGAAGTAGCCGCATCAGTTTCATGGTCCGTCCTTCAGAGATTCTGCTTTTTTTGCTCGTTTTGTACCGCGGGCCGTAGGCCGGGGTGGCAACCCCGGCTGTCCCGGCCAGAGTATCCGTCCGTGTCAATAGCGTGGCACGCCCGGATCGCGCTCCTGCGCCCAGGCATCGATTCCGCCCGCGATATTCGCCACACGCGTGTAGCCCTGTTGCTCCAGGAACAGGGCCACGCGCTGGCTGCGGCCGCCGTGGTGGCACAGCACGGCCAGCGGACGGTCCTGCGGCAGTTCGGCCAGGCGGGCCGGCACGTCGCCCATGGGGATGGCGTGCAGCTCGAAGCCGTCGGGCCAGATGCTGGCCGTCTTGCGCTCCCAGTCCTCGCGCACGTCCAGCACCAGCGGGGCGCCGCCCTGGGCCTGCAGCCAGTCATTGAGTTCGGAAGGGCGAACCTGGGCAATCATCGGGGTACTGCTTTCAGAAATGGAAACGGGAGGGTTCGGCGAAGTGCGCCAGGCGCGGCGCCACCGTGTCCCAGGGCTGCTCGGTCTTCCAGGCGGCCTCGCCGGTGCGGCGGATGAAGGTGGCCCGCATCATCGGCTCGTGGCCGACCACGGCGCCGAGGCGGCCGCCCACCTTCAGCTGCGCCAGCAGGGCCTGCGGCACCTCGGCCACCGAGCCGGAAAGCACGATAACGTCGAACGGGCCCTCGGCCGCCAGGCCCTTGGCGCCGTCGGCTTCGCGCACTTCGGCGTTGCGGATGCCGGCGCGCTGCAGGTTGTCACGGGCCATCTTCACCAGCTCCGGTGCGAGCTCCAGCGAGATCACGCGCTGGGCCCGGCTGGCCAGCAGGGCGGCCATGTAGCCGGAGCCGGCGCCGACTTCCAGCACCTTGTCGGTCGGATGCAGCGCCAGGTCCTGCAGCATGCGGGCCTCCACCTTGGGCTCCAGCATGCTCTGGCCGGTGCGTGCGGCCTCTTCGGTGCTGGCCCCGAGGGGAATCTGCATGTCGACGAAGGCCAGCGCGCGGTGTGCCGACGGCACGAAATCTTCCCGGTGCATCCGGGACAACAGGGCCAGGATGTCCAGGTCCAGCACGTCCCAGGGCCGGATCTGCGGCTCGATCAGGTGGAAGCGGGCGCGTTCGAGTTCGGTCTGGGCGTTCATGGTCGATTCTTGGTCGGTGGTCAGGACAAACCGTCCATTTTAGAAGCCGTCACGGCGGCCGCCCCGGAACCCCCCGAAACCGGCCGGCCCCGGCGTTTCACCCACCGGGCCAGGTCGTCGAGGTAGCAGTACACCACCGGCACCACCACCAGGGTCAGCAGCGAGGAGGTGATGACCCCGCCGATCACCGCCTGGCCCATCGGCGCGCGCTGCTCCGAGCCCTCGGTCAGGGCGAAGGCCAGCGGCACCATGCCGAAGATCATGGCCAGCGTCGTCATCAGGATGGGCCGCAGCCGCACCCGGGCGGCGTGCAGCAGCGCCTCGGCCCGCGGCATGCCCTCGTCCTGCATGCGGATGGCGAAATCCACCAGCAGGATGGCGTTCTTGGTCACCAGGCCCATCAGCATCACGATGCCGATCACCGAGAAGATCGAAAGCGTGGAGTTGAACAGCAGCAGCGCCAGCACTACTCCGATCAGCGTCAGCGGCAGCGCCGTCATCAGGGCCAGCGGCTGCAGGAAACTCCTGAACTGGCTGGCCAGGATCATGTAGATGAAGACGATCGCCATGGCGAGGGCCGAGACGGCATAGCCGAAGGACTCGCGCATGTTCTTGGTGGAGCCGCCGAACTGGTAGCGGTAGCCGGGCGGCATCTGGACCGAATCCAGCTGCGCCTTGATGTCGTTGGAGATGTCGCCGGCGGCGCGGCGGTAGGCGTTGGCGTTGATCGCCACCTCGCGTGTCAGGTCACGGCGGTTGATCTGGTTGGGGCCGGTGCCTTCGGCGATGTCCGCCACCTGGTTCAGGCGCACGACGCGCGTGCTGCCGTCGGCGTTGGCGCCCATGGCGAAGGGCAGCCGCTCCAGGTCCTGCGGCGCGGTGCGGGCGTCGGGCGCCAGCCGCACGTTGACGTCGTAGGTCTGGTCGTCCGGCGCGCGCCAGTTGCCGACGGTCTGGCCGGCCACCAGCGTGCGCAGCGCGCCGGCCACCTGCGCGACCCCGAGGCCGAGATCGGAAGCGGCCTCGCGCCGGATCGCGATGCTGATGGTCGGCTTGTCCGGCTTCACGCTGCTATCGAGGTCCACCAGGCCGGGGATGCCGCGGATGCGCTCCATCACCAGCCGCGACAGCCGCTCCAGCTCCTTCAGGTCCGGCCCCTGCAGCGAGAACTCGATCTGCTTGTTGCCGCCCACCGCGTCCAGCAGGCCGGCGTGCGTCACCGTGATGCCCGGCACCTGCTTCAGCCGCTCGCGCAGCACGGAGGCCATCTGGTCGACGCTGCGGCTGCGCTCCTTGCGGTCCACCATCCGCACGTAGAGCGACGCGTAGATCTTGCCGGCCGCGTTGCCGGTGTTGATGGTGGCCACGGTGTAGCGCACCTCGGGGAATTCGCGCACGATGGCTTCCACCTGGCGCGCCTTGGCTTCGGTCAGCTCCAGCGAGGAGCCGACCGGGGTGTAGAAGCTGATGCTGGTTTCCGAGAAATCGGCCTTGGGCACGAACTCGGTCCCCAGCAACGGCACCATGAAGATGCTGGTGACGAAGATGGCCAGCGCCACCAGCACCGTCGCCAGCTTGTGCCCCAGGGCCCAGCGCAGGATGGACTGGTAGGCATCGGCCAGCCGCTCGGTGCCGGTGTCGAACCAGCCGGTGACGCGGCCTATGGTCTTGTCGTAGAAAGTCACGCGTTGGCGCGGCTTGCCGTGCGCCGCGATTTCCGGGTCGTGCCAGATCGAGGACAGCATCGGGTCCAGGGTGAAGCTGACGAACATCGAGATCAGCACCGCCGCCACGATGGTGACGCCGAACTCGTGGAAGAACTTGCCGATGATGCCGCCCATGAAGCCGATCGGCAGGAACACGGCGACGATGGAGAAGGTGGTGGCCAGCACCGCGAGGCCGATCTCCTGCGTGCCGTCCAGCGCCGCCTGGTAGGAGGACTTGCCCATCT
>JAQGMU010000150.1 GCA_028292195.1 Ramlibacter sp.
GCCTTCGTGTCGACGGTGGGCTTCGCGCTGCTGCCCGAGTGGCTGCGCGCCTGGCGGCTGCAGCAGCCGCAGGTGCAGCTGGAGCTGATCGAGGCCACCGGCGACGTGCAACTGGAGGCACTTGCGCGCGGCGACGTCGACGCCGGCTTCATGCTGCATTCGCCCGGCTTCGCGCCGACGGGGCTGGCCCACCTGCGGGTGGCGCGCGAGCCGCTGGTGCTGGCGCTGCCGCAGGCGCATGCGCTCGCCACCGGTGCACGGCTGCCGCTTGCCGCCGTGCTGCGGGAGCCGCTGGTGCTGTTCCCGCGCCGCATCGTGCCATCGCTGCACGACGCCATCCTGGGCATGTACCACGCCGCCGGCCGCGAGCCGCGCATCGCGCAGGAAGCGATCCAGATGCAGACCATCGTCAACCTGGTCTCGGCCGGCCTGGGCCTGGCCTGGGTGCCGGAAAGCGTGCGCCAGTTCCAGCGCAGCGGCGTGGTCTACCGCCAACTGGGCGGCAAGCAGGCGGCGAGCGTGCCGGGGTGCGAGACGACGCTGGTGTGGGGGCAGGAGACGCCGGTGCTCAAGCGCTTCGTGGAATTTGTCCGAACCCAGGTTGCATGACCTGGCGTAGGGTGTGCAAGCATCGCTTGCGCACCATGGTGCGCAGCAAGCTGCAGACCCTACGAGAAACCGCCCGCCTCCCGGCTGCAGCCACCCTGCGCCACAATACCCGCCCATGCTGATTCACCCCACGATCAACCCCGTCGCCCTGCAGCTCGGCCCCATCGCCATCCATTGGTACGGCCTGACCTACCTGGTGGCTTTCGGCCTCTGGATGTTCCTGGCCAACCTGAGGCTGAAGCACGAGCCCTTCGCCTCCATCCAGGGCCGCGGCGCCTGGAGCCGCAAGGACGTGGAGGACATGATGTTCCTGGGCGTGCTCGGCACCGTGCTGGGCGGCCGGCTTGGCTATTGCCTGTTCTACAAGCCGGACTTCTACCTGGCCAACCCGCTGCAGATCCTCTTCGTCTGGCAGGGCGGCATGAGCTTCCACGGCGGCCTGCTGGGCGTGATCGCTTCCCAGGTCTGGTTCGCGCGCACGCGCGGCAAGCCGTTCTGGCAGGTGATGGACTTCGCCGCCCCCTGCGTGCCGCTCGGCCTGGGCTGCGGGCGCATCGGCAATTTCATCAACGGCGAGCTGTGGGGCCGGGCGGCCGACCCGGACCTGCCGTGGGCCATGGTGTTCCCGCAAAGCGGCAGCGCCATTCCGCGCCACCCTTCGCAGATCTACGAGTTGCTGCTCGAAGGCGTCGTCCTGTTCATCGTGCTGTGGCTGTACGCCCGCAAGCAGCGCAAACAGGCGCAGGTGGCGGCGGTCTTCCTGGTCGGCTACGGCGCGGCCCGCTTCACGGCCGAGTACTTCCGCGAGCCCGACAACTTCCTCGGCATCCTCGCCCTGCACATGACCATGGGCCAGTGGCTGTGCATCCCCATGATCCTGGGCGGCGTGCTGCTCTGGGTCTGGGCCGACACCCGCGCCGAGCCGCCGCCTGCGGCCTCCGCGCAACGCCGCTCCGCCGCCCGCTGATTTCTGCGCCGCCGGCGCCACGGCCGCCGGAAACATGGGCATAATTATCTGTAATTACAGGAAATTACGGAAAGCTGCCCATGCGCCTGGTCCACAACTCCCTGCATGACGAAGTCGCCGCGCAGCTGCGCGAGCTGATCTTCGCCGGCGAGCTGGCCCCGGGCGCCTTCCTCGACGAGGTGCGGCTGGCCGAGCAGCTGAAGATCTCGCGCACGCCGCTGCGGGAGGCGCTGAAGGTGCTGACGGCCGAGGGCCTGGTGCGGCACGAGCCGCGCCGCGGCTGCTTCGTCAACGAGGTGACCGAGCAGGACCTGGACGAGATCTTCCCGGTGCTGGCGCTGCTGGAAGGGCGCTGCGCCTACGAGGCGGCCCGCCACGCCAGCGACGCCGACCTGGTGACGCTGGAGGACCTGCACCAGCAGCTCGCCCGCCATGCCAGGGCGCGCCGCATCAACGAGTACTACGCGGCCAACTTCACCATCCACGAGGCCATCATCACGCTCGCCAGCAACCGCTGGCTGGCCGGCGTGATCGCCGACCTGCGCAAGATCGTCAAGCTCGCGCGCCTGCAGCAGCTGCACGCGCCCGGCCGCCTGGACCAGAGCCTTTCGGAGCACCTCGCCGTGTTCGCCGCCCTGAAGGCGCGCGATGCCGAGGGCGCCGAAGCCGCCATGCGCACCCACCTCACCCGCCAGCGCGAGGCGCTGCGCGAACTGGCGCGCGCCCAGCGCACGCGGCTGGCATGAATAGCTTCGACCTACCGGCAAAGGCCCCATCGTGAGTACAGAGAACTGGATTTCGCGCGGCGTCTCGCTCTGGCGCCCCGGCTTCGAGAAGCCCTCCGCGGGCGCGACCCGCGAGGGCAAGCCCCGGGCTTCGGCCACGGCGGCGGTGCAGGCGCCGGCCGCGCGCACCACGCGCGAGCGCCTG
>JAQGMU010000388.1 GCA_028292195.1 Ramlibacter sp.
CGCGGAGGCCACGTGGCCGGCGGCAGTGCCGCCCTAGACCGCGCCGGCCGGCGCCTGCGCGGCGCCTCCCGGCGCGGCATCCTTCGTCAGCGTCAACAGCACGTCGGCGTACCAGGCGCAGTTGAGCCCCAGGGATTCGTCCTGCTCCAGGTCGCGGGTGCCCATGTCCATGCGGGCCGAGTGCACGCCCAGCAGCCGCCACGGCATGCGGGCGCCGGCGCTCTCGTCGCGCATCACCACCGGGGCACCGCTGGAGCCGCGGTGGGTGCGGGCGTCGGTGAGGAAGTAGCCCTGGCCCTGGAAGCGCACGCCGAACGACGAGGCGATGGCGGCGTGGCGCACCACCGGCAGGTGGTGCACGGTGTCGTAGAAGCCCAGCGGAAAGCCGGGCAGCAGCAGCGTGGTGCCGACGCCGATGGCGGCCAGTTCGGGCTGCAGGTTGGCCGGGCCGTAGCAGTACAACAGCGCTGACCGGGGAAGGGCCGTGCGGTCGATCTCGATCACCGCCACGTCGATCTCGCCGCCGCTGTCACGGCCCTGCCGCCAATCGGCCTTGCCGTTCTTGTACAGCAGGATGGACAGCGTGACGGTGCGGGTGAGGTTGACGGTGTCGGTGTGCATCGTGATCTCGATGCGGTCCGGCAGGTGGTCGCTGGCTTCGTCGAACACCACGTGGCGGCTGGTGACGAGGAAGAGGCGGGGGCCACGCTCGAAGAAGAAGCCGGTGGCGGCGGTCAGCGACTGCTGGCCCAGGAAGGTGCTGATGCGCACCGTGCTCAGGAGCAGGGGCTCGGCAAGGGGGCGGCCCGAGGGAGGCGGCGCCGGGGCGGGGATCGGAACCGGCAAGATCAGGACTGCGGCGACTGCGAAGGCTGCTGGTCGCCCGGCTCAACCGGACCGGCCGGCTGCGTAGACTTTTTCTCGGCGGCCTTGTCGGCCTTCTTGCGTTTCTTTTCCAGCTCGCGCTGGCGCTTCTCGTAGGCGTAGTTCGGTTTCGGCACTGGCGTTTCCTACGGTGGGTGATGGGATGTGGCCAGTATGCGCCCCTTTTCGGGCGCGCCGCCATACCGGCCCGCGCCGGGCGGGTATTCTCGGCGCTCCACCTTGAAGCCTCCATGGACGACGTCAACCAGATCCAAGTGCCCCCGTCCTTCCTGGAGCTTTTCACCGCGCCGGGCGGCTACAAGCTGACCGAAACCATGGCCCACGTCCGTGAGCGTTACGAGCTGTGCGAGGACCTGGCCCAGATGCTGACCGAGCAGGCTGCGGCCCGTCAGTTCGAGCTGGGCGTGACCGGGCAGGACGTGCTGCAAAAGATGCAGCTGGGCCTGGAGGCGCCCGGCTCGCCGGTGCAGCCGGCCGAGGCGGTCTGGGTCATCCGGCGGCTGGCCGAACTGCTCGCCTGGTAGGCTGGGTTCGCGGCAGCGACCCCAGCTTCCGCGCCGCAAAGCCGGGGTTCGCTTCGCGAAACCCGGCCTACATTTCGCGCCCGTCCTCCCGCACTTCGTCGCACCGCGGTTCCGCGCCGCGGCCGCGATTTCTACATTGACTCCTTCGCCACCGGAGTCATGCAATGCAAACCCGCACCCGCCCCCTGCTCATCGCAGCCCTGCTGCTCGGCCTTGGCACCACGGCCAGCGCCTTCGACCTCACCGTGGAAGTGCTGAACGCCCGATCCGACCAGGGCACGGTGGACGGCGCCCTGTTCGGCGCCGCGGCCAGCTGGCTGCGCGAATCGTTGACGGGCGCGCGTGAACCGGCCGGCGCCAAAGTGGTGCTGGTGTACCGCAACCTTCCCGCAGGACCCTATGCGCTGTCGGTGTTCCACGACGAGAACGGCAACGGCAAGCTCGACGCCAACGTGGCCGGCATTCCGCTCGAACGCTACGGCTTCAGCCGCGACGCCCGCGGCCGCATGGGCCCACCGCCGTTCGCCGATGCCGCGCTCGACCTGCAGGCCGACACCACCATCACCGTCAACCTGCGCTGAGCGCCAACCAGGAGCATCGCCATGGACAGACGCAATTTCAGCCAGTCCCTCCTGGCCGCGGCGGGCACGCTCTCTTTCGGCGCCCGCGCGCAGCCTGTCCCGGCGGCCGACGCGTACCAGTCGGCCTTCGAGGCCAGTCGCGCGGCGCAGCCCTGGACCCTGGCTTACGTGGGGCTGCAGGAAGACGCGGCGCCCATGCCCTTGACGCTGCGCGGCCGGCTGCCGCGCGGCTTGCAAGGCGCCTTCTACCGCAACGGGCCGGCCCGCCACACGCTGGGCGGGAAGCGCTACCACCACCTGTTCGACGGCGACGGCATGGTGCAGAAGTACACGCTCAGCGCGCAGGGCATCACGCACCAGGGGCGCTTCGTGCGCACGCAGAAGTTCCTGGCCGACAGCGCCGCCGGCCGGCCGGTGCGCGCGGCCTTCGGAACCAATCCGCCCGAGGCCGAACCGATCTCCGGGCCGGACGACGTGAACGTCGCCAACACCAGCGTCGTGCAACATGGCGGCGAACTGCTGGCGCTGTGGGAGGGTGGATCGGCCACCCGCGTGGACCCGCAGACGCTGGCAACGGGCGAGCTGAAGACGTGGTCCCCCGACTATGCGGGCATGCCGTTCTCGGCCCATCCGCGCATCGACGCCGACGGCACGCTGTGGAACTTCGGCGTCAGCAGCGGGCGCGGCCTGCTGTCGGTCTACCGGGTGAAGCCGTCCGGCGAGCTGGCCCAGGCGGCGACGATCAAGGTGCCCGACATGAGCATGCTGCACGACTTCGCCGTGACCGAGCGGCACCTGGTGTTCCTGCTACCCCCGCTGGTGTACGACGCCGGGCGCGCGGCAGCCGGCGAAACCTTCCTGGACAGCCATGTCTGGAAGCCGCAGCTTGGCCTGCGCGTGCTGGTGCTGGAAAAGGACAGGTTGGACGCGCCGATGTGGTTCGAGCTGCCCAGCGGCTTCGTCTTTCACATCGGCAACGCATGGGAGGACCGCGGCACGATCCGCCTGGACTACGTGCGCTCCGACACGGCGCGGCACGCGACCTTCGAGCTGAAGCAGCTGATGCAGGGCCACTACGAGTCACGCGAGACACCGGCCGTGGCCGTGGTCGAACTCGATTTGAAGGCCGGCCGGGCGCGGCAAAGCCTGCTGCCGCACTGGTCGGAGTTCCCGCGCATCGACCCGCGCGTGGTGGGCCGCCGCTATGCGCAGGTGTTCCTGGCGGAGCGCGTGAACGCCGGCGATCGCCCGGGCTACGACAGCGTGCTGCGGCTGGACGTCGGCACCGGCAGGGCCGACCGCTACCGCTATGGCGACAACGTCATGGTGGAAGAGCATGTGTTCGTGGCCAGGCGTTCGGGCAGCGGCCGGGAAGGCGACGGCTGGCTGGTGGGCACCGCGCTGGACCTGAAACGGCGCGAGATGCTGTTCTCGGTGTTCGATGCGCAGCGGCTGGCGGATGGGCCGATCGCGCAGGGGGCGATGGCCCGGGTGATGCCGCTGGGGCTGCACGGCATCTTCGTGCCGGCCTGAAGAGCAGGGAGGGTGCGAAGGAGCAAATAATTTCAGTATGATCCGGCGCATTGCTGAAATAGGTCCCGCCATCCCCCTGATCGCCATCCACGGCGGCGCCGGCACGATGAGCCGCGCCGGCGCAGCTACCGGCCAGGAGGCCGCCTATCACGCCGCCCTGCAGGCCGTGCTGGTGCCCGCGCAACAACTGCTGGCGTCCGGCGGCTGCGCGCTCGATGCGGTGACGCTGGCGGTCGAACTGCTGGAAGACTGCCCGCTCTTCAACGCCGGGCACGGCGCCGTCTTCACGCACGACGAAACCCACGAACTCGATGCCGCCGTGATGGACGGCGCCACGCTGCGCGCCGGCGCGGTGGCCTGCGTCACCCGCATCAAGCGCCCGGTGCGCGCGGCCCGCGCGGTGATGGAGCACAGCGAGCACGTGCTGTTCACCGGTGCCGGCGCCGAGGAGTTCGCGCGCAAGCACGGGCTGGAACTGGTGGACCCGTCTTATTTCTCGACCGAGGCGCGGCGCGAACAGCTGCGGCGGGCCCTGGCCACTGACCGGGCCGTGCTGGACCACGACGGCGCGGCGCTCGCTGTCTCCTCCACTCCATCGGCGCCGCTGGAAGAGCGCGGCAAGATGGGCACCGTCGGCGCCGTCGCCCTCGACGCCCAGGGCAACCTGGCGGCGGCCACGTCCACCGGCGGCATGACCAACAAGCAGCCGGGCCGCGTCGGCGACTCGCCCCTGATCGGCGCCGGCACCTATGCCGACAACGGCACTGCGGCGGTCTCCTGCACCGGCACCGGCGAGATGTTCATCCGGCTGGCCACGGCCTACGACCTGTGCGCCCGCATGCGCTACGCCGGCCTGTCGCTGGAAGCGGCGGCGGACGAGGTCGTGATGCGGGCGCTGCCCGCCATCGGCGGCCGCGGCGGCCTGATCGCGCTGGACCGCCACGGCAACCTCAGCATGCCCTTCAACACCGAAGGCATGTACCGGGGCCACGCGCGGGTCGGCGCGGCGCCGCAGACCGCCATCTTCCGTTGACACGCATGGCCAGTCCCCAGACCGCAGTGCCATCCGGTGCCATCGCCCTGCCCGAGCAGCGGGTGGTCCAGGTCGACGATCTCTCGGTTCGCTTCACCACGTCCGAGCGCACGGTGGACGCTGTCCGCAACCTGTCCTTCCACGTCGACCGGGGCGAGACGCTGGCGATCGTCGGCGAGTCGGGCTCGGGCAAGTCGGTCACTTCGCTGTCGCTGATGCGGCTGGTGGAGCACGGCGGCGGCCACATCGTCGGTGGCAGCATGGTTTTGCGGCGCCGCGGCAGCGAGGTGCTGGACCTGGCGCAGGCTTCCGACGCCACGATGCGCGGCATCCGCGGCGCCGACATCGCGATGATCTTCCAGGAGCCGATGACCTCGCTGAACCCGGTGTTCACGGCCGGCGACCAGATCGCCGAGGCGATCCGCGTGCACCAGGGCAAGAGCGCTTCCGAAGCGCGGGCCGAGGCCCTGCGCATGCTGGAACTGGTGCGCATTCCGGAAGCCCGGTCGGTACTGGACCGGCATCCGCACCAGCTTTCGGGCGGCATGCGCCAGCGCGTGATGATCGCCATGGCGCTGTCGTGCCGGCCCTCGCTGCTGATCGCCGACGAGCCGACCACCGCCCTCGACGTCACGATCCAGGCCCAGATCCTGCAGTTGATCCGCGTGCTGCAGGACGAGATGCACATGGGCGTGGTCTTCATCACCCACGACATGGGCGTGGTGGCCGAGGTGGCCGACCGTGTGCTGGTGATGAACGGCGGGCGCGCAGTGGAGCAGGGCGTGTCCGAGGAAATCTTCGCGCGGCCGCGGCAACCGTACACCCGGGCGCTGCTCGCAGCCGTGCCGCGCCTGGGCGCGATGCAGGGCACCGAGCTGCCGCGCAAGTTCGAGCTGCTGCGCAACGACGAGACGGCCGCGCCCGCCGCGCCCGTCCAGGACACCGTGGTCGCGGGCAGCGCCCCCGTGCTGCGGGTGAAGGACCTGGTGACGCGCTTCGACGTGCCCAGCGGCCTGTTCGGGCGGGTCAAGCGCCGCGTGCATGCGGTGGAAAAGGTGAGCTTCGACCTGCACCCGGGCGAAACGCTGGCGCTGGTCGGCGAATCCGGCTGCGGCAAGTCCACCACCGGGCGCTCGCTGCTGCGGCTGGTGGACAGCCAGGCCGGCCTGATCGAGTTCGGCGGCCAGAACGTGCGCGAGCTGCCCACCAGCACGCTGCAGGGCCTGCGCCGCAACATCCAGTTCATCTTCCAGGACCCGTTCGCCTCGCTGGACCCGCGGCTCACGGTCGGCTTCTCCATCATGGAGCCGCTGCTGGTGCACAAGATCGCCAAGGGCCGCGAAGCGCAGGATCGGGTCGACTGGCTGCTGCGGAAGGTCGGCCTGCCGATCGACGTGGCGCAGCGCTACCCGCACGAGTTCTCCGGCGGCCAGCGGCAGCGCGTCGCCATTGCCCGCGCGCTGGCGCTGAACCCCAAGGTGGTGATCGCCGACGAATCGGTGTCGGCGCTCGACGTGTCGATCCAGGCCCAGATCGTCAACCTGATGCTGGACCTGCAGCGCGAACTGGGCATCGCCTTCCTGTTCATCTCGCACGACATGGCGGTGGTGGAACGCATCAGCCACCGCGTGGCCGTGATGTACCTGGGCCAGATCGTCGAGATCGGCCCGCGCCGCGCCATCTTCGAGAATCCGCAGCACGCCTACACCCGCCGGCTGATGGCGGCGGTGCCGGTGGCGGACCCGGCGCGCCGGCACCTGCGGCGCGAACTGCTGGAAGGCGAGATCCCCAGCCCCATCCGCGCCGTCGGCGACGAGCCGGTCGTGCTGCCGCTCGCACAGGTGGCGCAAGATCACTACGTGGCACGCCATAGCGTGGGCGGCCTCTATTGAATTTCAACCCAGGAGCAACCCAATGAAACCTCGCTTCGCACCCCTGGCCGTCGCGCTCGCGCTCTCGGCCTTGTTCTCGGCGCCGGCCTTCGCGGCCAAGGACGTCGTCGCCGCGGTCGCCTCGACCTTCACGACCATGGACCCGTACGACGCCAACGACACGCTGTCGCAGGCGGTGGTCAAGTCCTTCTACCAGGGGCTGTACGGCTTCGACGCCAAGATGAAGATGGTGCCGGTGCTGGCCGAGAGCTACGTCGCCAGCAAGGACGGCCTGGTCTACACCGTCAAGCTGAAGAAGGGCATCAAGTTCCACGACGGCACCGACTTCAACGCCGAGGCGGTGAAGGCCAACTTCGACCGCGTGACCAATCCGGACAACAAGCTCAAGCGCTTCATCCTGTACAAGAACATCACCAAGACCGAGGTGGTGGACGCCGCCACGGTGCGCTTCACGCTGAAGGAGCCGTTCTCGCCCTTCATCAACTCGCTGGCGCACCCCTCGGGCGTGATCATCTCGCCGGCCGCGATGGAAAAGTACGGCAAGGCCATCGCCCAGAACCCGGTGGGCACCGGCCCGTTCAAGTTCGTCGAGTGGAAGCCCAGCGACTACCTGAAGGTGGAGAAGTTCGCCGGCTACTGGCGCAAGGGCTATCCCAAGGTGGACACCATCACCTGGCGCCCGGTGGTCGACAACAACTCGCGCAGCGCGATGATGCAGACCGGCGAGGCCCACTTCACCTTCCCGGTGCCCTACGAGCAGGCCGAGATCCTGAAGGCCAAGGGCATCGCACTGGACGCGGCGCCGTCGATCGTGCACCGCTACCTGTCGATGAACACGCAGCAGAAGCCCTTCGACAACGTCAAGGTGCGCGAGGCGGTCAACTACGCGATCAACAAGGAAGCGCTGGCCAAGGTGGCGTTCTCCGGCTACGCGATCCCGGCCGAGGGCGTGCTGCCGCAGGGCGTGGAATTCGCCAACAAGCTCGGCCCGTGGCCCTATGACCCGGCCAAGGCGCGCGCGCTGCTGAAGGAAGCCGGTTACCCGAACGGCTTCGAGACCACCCTCTGGTCGGCCTACAACCACACCACCGCGCAGAAGGTGATCGCGTTCCTGCAGCAGCAGCTGGCCCAGGTCGGCATCAAGGTGCAGGTGCAGGCGCTCGAGGCCGGCCAGCGGGTCGAAAAGGTCGAAAGCGCGCAGGACCCGGCGACCGCGCCGGTGCGCATGTACTACGTGGGCTGGTCGTCTTCGACCGGCGAGGCCGACTGGGCGATGCGTCCGCTGCTGGCTTCCGAGTCGTTCCCGCCCAAGCTGTTCAACACGGCCTACTACAAGAACGACGCGGTGGATGCCGACATCTCCAAGGCGCTCAACACGACGAGCAGTGCGGAGAAGACCAAGCTGTACACCGACGCGCAGCAGCGCATCTGGAAGGACGCACCCTGGGCCTTCCTGGTCACCGAGAAGCTGCTGTCGGCGCACAGCAAGGGCCTGACCGGCATGCACGTGATGCCTGACGCTTCGTTCAACTTCGACGAAATCGACCTGAAGTAGGACGACGGACCCGGCCCGCGATGAGCAGCTATTTCTTCAAGCGCCTGTTCGGCCTGCTGCCGACGCTGCTGATCGTCGCGGTGCTGGTGTTCCTGTTCGTGCACATGCTGCCGGGCGACCCGGCGCGGCTGGCGGCCGGCCCCCAGGCCGACCAGCAGACGGTGGAGATGGTGCGGCGCGACCTCGGCCTCGACAAGCCGCTGCCGCAGCAGTTCGCCAGCTTCTTCGGCCGCATGCTGCACTGGGACTTCGGCACTTCGCTGAGCACCAAGCGCGCGGTGGCCACCGAGATCGCCGAGCGCTTCCTGCCGACGCTGCTGCTGACGCTGGCCAGCATGACGTGGTCGGTCGTCTTCGGCATGGCGATCGGCATCGTCTCCGCCGTCTACCGCAACGAGTGGCCGGACCGGCTGGGCATGACGCTCGCCGTCTCCGGCATCTCCTTCCCCGCTTTCGCCCTCGGCATGCTGCTGATGGAAATCTTCTCGGTGCAGCTTGGCTGGCTGCCCACCGTGGGCGCCGACAGCTGGCGCCACTACATCCTGCCCTCGCTGACGCTGGGGGCAGGGGTTGCCGCCGTCATGGCGCGCTTCACCCGCGCTTCCTTCGTCGAAGTGATCCAGGAAGACTTCGTGCGCACCGCGCGGGCCAAAGGCCTGAACGAGCGCACCGTGATCCTCAAGCATTGCCTGCGCAATGCCCTCATTCCCGTGGTCACCATGACCGGCCTGCAATTCGGCTTCCTGCTGGGCGGCTCGATCGTGGTCGAGACCGTCTTCAACTGGCCCGGCCTGGGCCGGCTGCTGGTCGACGCCGTCGGCATGCGCGACTACCCGGTGATCCAGGCGCTGGTGCTGCTGTTCTCGCTGGAGTTCATCCTGATCAACCTCGTGGTGGACCTGCTGTACGGGTTCATCAATCCGACCATCCGCTACAGATGAACGGCCCCACGACCCTGCGCACGCCCTGGAGCGAGTTCTGGCGCAAGTTTCGCAAGCAGCACATGGCGCTGGGCGCGCTGGTGTTCGTGCTGCTGCTGGTGGCGGTGGCGGTGTTCGCGCCGCTGCTCACGCCCTACGACGCCGAGAACTTCTTCGACTACGACCAGCTCAATGCCGGCCCCTCGTGGCAGCACTGGATGGGCGTCGACCCGCTGGGGCGCGACATCTTCAGCCGCATCCTGATGGGCGCGCGGCTCTCGCTGACGGCCGGCTTCGTCTCGGTGGCGATCGGCGGCTTCATCGGCGCCGGCCTCGGCCTGCTGGCCGGCTACTACGGTGGCTGGTGGGACCGCATCGTGATGCGCATCTCCGACGTGCTGTTCGCCTTTCCCGGCATCCTGCTGGCGCTGGGCGTGGTGGCCATCCTGGGCAGCAGCATGGTCAACGTGGTGGTGGCCGTCTCTGTCTTCAGCATCCCGGCCTTCGCGCGGCTGGTGCGCGGCAACACGCTGGTGCTCAAGCAGATGACGTATGTCGAGGCGGTGCGCAGCATAGGCGCGTCCGACTGGACGATCGTCATGCGGCACATCCTGCCTGGCAGCATCTCGGCCATCGTCGTCTACTTCACCATGCGGCTGGGCACGTCGATCATCACGGCCGCCAGCCTGTCCTTCCTGGGCATGGGCGCACAGCCGCCGACGCCGGAGTGGGGCGCGATGCTGAACGAGGCGCGCGCCGACATGGTCAATGCGCCGCACGTGGCGCTGTTCCCCAGCCTGGCGATCTTCCTGACGGTGCTGGCCTTCAACCTGCTGGGCGACGGCCTGCGCGATGCCCTCGACCCCAAGATCGACCGGACCTGAGGCCATGAGCGTGCCGCTGCCGAAAATCGGCACCCTGTCTCCCGGGCCGCGCGACGCCATCACGGACGTCGCGGGCGTCAGCGTCGGCCACGACACCTTGAACGAAGGCGCGGTGCAAACCGGCGTCACGGTGCTGCGGCCGCACGCGGGCGATCCGTACCGCGACCGGGTGCCGGCCGCCGCCGTGGTGTTGAACGGCTTCGGCAAGAGCATCGGACTGGTGCAGGTGGAAGAACTCGGGGTGCTCGAAACGCCGATCGCGCTGACCAACACCTATTCGGTGGCGGCCGTGGCGCAGGCGCAGATCCGCCACTGCATCGCCGCGAATCCGGACAGCGGGCGCGGCCTGCCCACCGTCAACCCGCTGGTGTTCGAGTGCAACGACGGCTTCCTCAACGACATCCAGAAGATGGCGGTGACGCAGCAGCACTACCTGCAGGCGCTGGCCGCGGCAGGCCCGGACTTCGAGTGCGGTGCGGTCGGCGCCGGCCGTGGCATGTCCAGCTTCGAGCTGAAGGGCGGCATCGGTACGGCTTCGCGGCGCGTGCCCGTGGGTGCCGCGACCTACACCCTTGGCGCGCTGGTGCTGGCCAATTTCGGCAAGCTGCCGCAGCTGCGAATCGACGGCCGCGCGGTCGGCGCCCGGCTCGCGGCGCAACGCGCGCAGGCGCAGGCCGACCGCGATCCGGAGCAGGGCTCCATCATCCTGCTGCTGGCGACCGACGCCCCGCTGGACGCGCGCCAGTTGCGCCGGCTGGCGCTGCGCGCCGGCGCCGGCCTGGCGCGCACCGGTTCGGTGTTCGGCCACGGCAGCGGCGACATCGCGCTGGCCTTCTCCACCGCCTACACTGTGCCGCTCGAGCCCGAGCGGCCAATGCCCGCAATGGCCATGCTGCACGACGCCCTGCTCGATGGCCTGTTCCAGGCCGCGGCCGACAGCTGCGAGCAGGCGATCCTGCATGCCCTGTGGCAAGCCCGCACCGTGACCGGCCGTGACGGCCACCAGCGGCAGGCGCTGAGTGACCTGCTTGAAAGCACCCCATGAGAGTTCTGGTCTCCACCGACATCGAAGGCGTGGCGGGCGTCGTCCACCACCAGCAGACGCGCGCCGGCAATCCCGAATACGAACGGGCGCGGATGCTCATGACCCAGGAGGCCAACGCCGCCATCGCCGGCGCCTTCGATGGCGGCGCCACCGAGGTGCTGGTCAACGATTCGCATGGCGACTTCCGCAACATGCCGGCGGAGCTGCTCGATCCGCGGGCCCGCACGGTGCTGGGCAAGCCGCGCTACCTGAGCATGATGGCCGGGGTGGAGGAAGGCGTGACGGCCGTCTGCATGGTCGGCTACCACTCGCGCGCCCAGGGCCGCGGCATCCTGGCCCACACCATCAACAGCTTCGCGTTTGCGCGCATCTTCTTCAACGACATGGAGATGGGCGAGGCGGGCATCTACGGCGCGCTCGCGGGCGAGCACGGCGCCACCGTCGTGATGGCCAGCGGCGACGACGTGTTCATCGAGGAGCATCGGCCGCTGTTCCCGCAGGCCGTGTTCGTGCAGACCAAGCGGGCGACCGGGCAGACCAGCGGCGTGAGCTTGTCGCCGGCGGCGTCGTGTGCGGCGATCCGAGCCGGTGTCGCGCAGGCGCTGGAAGGCCATCGCGCGCCGCGGCCCTTCGTGCTCGAAGGTCCGGTGAAGGTGCGCTTGCAGACGCAGACACCGGCGCTGGCCGACCTGTTCTGCCAGTGGCCCAGCCTGGAGCGAGTGGCGGGCGATGAGCTGGCGTTCGACGCGTCGACGGTGGGCGATGCCGTCCGCATGTTGAACTGCCTGTCGGCAATGTCCGCCTTGCTGCGGTAGGGTGGGTTGCGCGTTCGCGCACCCCACCGTCGGGGTCGCTCCGCGAACCCAACCTACACGTCAATTTACGCAGCCGGCAGCTCGATCCGCACCCGCGCGCCACCGAAGGGCCCGCGTTCCAGCTTCAGCGTCCCATGATGGCTCGCCACCAGGTCCGCGACCACCGCCAGCCCCACGCCATGCCCCGGCACACGTTCGTCCGCACGCACGTGCAGCTGCAGCACCGACTCGGTGTCCGTGAACCCCGGCCCGTCGTCATCGACATGGATCACCAGCCGCCCGGCCTCTCTGGCCACCTGCACCCTGACGCGCTTCTTCGCCCACTTCGCCGCGTTGTCCAGCAGATTGCCCATCATCTCGAACAGGTCGCCCTCGTCGATGCGCCAATTCAGGCCGGGCGGACACTCGATGTCGAACCGGAGTCCCTTTTCGGCATAGACCTTGCCCAGCGCCTCGCGGATGCGATGCAGCACCGGCGCGATGGGAATGGCCGGCGTGAAGCGGGTGGCTCCCCCGGCCGCCGCCCGCCCCAGCTGGTGCTGCACGATGTCGTCCATGCGGCCGACCTGGTCGCGCACCGCGGCCGGCAGCTGCGCCGGCTCGGCCAGCGCATTGCGCAGCACCGCCAGCGGCGTCTTCAGGCTGTGGGCCAGGTAGCTGAGCGCTTCCTTGTAGCGGGTCTGGCGCACGCGTTCCTGCTGGATCAGCGTGTTCAGGTTCTCCGTCAGCCCGGTCAGTTCGGCGGGGTAGCTGCCTTCGATGGCGGCTTGCTGGCCGCCTTCGATGCGCTGGATCTCCTGCGCCACCCGCCGCAGCGGCGCCATGGCCCAGCGCAGCAACAGCAGCTGCGCCAGCAGCAACAGGGCGCCGGCGCCACCTAGCCAGGCCCACAGCGTGCGGGCGAAGACCTTGATCTCGCGGTCGAACTCCGCCTTGTCCTCCAGCACCGACAGCACCAGCGGCTGCGCCCCGGCGCGGCCGGTCCAGCGCACGCCGTAGGTGACGCCCAGGAAGGAGGTCTTGCCGTTTTGCAGCGTCTCGTAGCGCCACTGGCCGGTGGCGGCTTCGCGCCGGAACGGCGGCGCCACGCCCAGGCTGGAAGCCGATTGCCAGTCTTCCTTGCGGTTCACGTTGTAGATGCCGGCATACAGGCCGGAGGCCGGCAGCGACAGCCGGGGCTCGGCGAACTCGGGCGGCATCAGCAGTGCGCCGCGGTCGTCCAGCTCGGCCCGCGCCAGCAGCAGGTAGACGGTGCCCTGCAGGCGGCTGAAGTGCACCGCCCGCACGCTGTCGGCATGGGCGCGCTGCACCGCGATGCCGGCGCCGGTGATGAAGGCGACCAGCACCAGCGCCGCGCCGAGAACCAAGCGAGCCCGCAGCGAGTAGCCGGGCTTCACTGGACCAACGTGAAGCGGTAGCCGCGGCCGCGCACGGTCTCGATCGGGGCCAGCGTGCCTTCGGGGTCGAGCTTGCGCCGCAGCCGGCCGATCATCACCTCCAGCACGTTGCTGTCGCGGTCCTCGCCGTGCGGGTAGAGGTAGTCCGACAGTTCCTGCTTGGTGACGACGCGCGCGCGCTCGCGCACCAGGTATTCGAGCAGGCGGTATTCGAAGGCCGTCAGCTCCAGCGGCTCGCCGGCCAGCTTCACCGCCTGCGCGCCCACGTCGATGCTGATGGGGCCCAGCACCAGCACGTCGGCCACGGCTTTCATGGACCGCCGCAGCAGCGCCTTCACGCGCGCCGCCAGCTCCGGATATTCGAACGGCTTGACCACGTAGTCGTCGGCACCGGCCTCCAGGCCCGTCACCTTGTCCTGCCAGCTGCCGCGCGCGGTGAGGATCAGCACCGGCATCGCACGCCCTTCGGCGCGCAGGCGCTGCACGATGGTGAGGCCGTTGACCTTGGGCAGGCCGAGGTCGACGATGGCCAGGTCGAAGGGATATTCCTGGGCCAGGAACAGGCCCTCGGCGCCGTCGGCGGCCTCGTCGACCCGGTAGCCCTCGGCTTCCAGCTGCCGCTTCAGGCCCTGCCGCAGGGCGGTGTCGTCTTCGACCAGGAGCAGGCGCATGCGCGGGTCAGGAGGCCCGGCCGCTGGCCACGTCGACCAGGATCACGCGGACCTCGCCGCCCGCGGTGACCACCTTCACGCGCCACACCGGCCGGCCGCCGGCATCGGCCCGCTCCACCGCCAGCACCCGCCCCTTGCTGGCGCGCTGGGCGATGGCGGCGGCGTCGTCGCGGCTGACGTCCGCCCAGGCGGCCGAGGACAGCGCCAGCAGCAGGGCGAAGGTGAGTCGGGTGAGGGCTTTCATGGCGGCGGCTTGCTCGAGCTTGGATCAGCGACGCTGATGGTACTCCCGCTCCATCGGCTCGACCGAGACGCGGACCTGCAGGTTGGGGCCGGGGTTCTCGCGCATCATGGTGCTGTACTGCTGGCCGTGATACTCGTAGTTGACGCGGTAGCCGGTCAGGCGGTTCTGCACGTCCACCACCTGGCGGCAGTTGCGCACCTCGCGCTGCGACTCCACGTACTGGGGCTGCTGGCCGTTGTTGGCCATGTTGTTGCCGACCATCGCGCCGGCAACGGCGCCGGCGGCGGTGGCCGCTTCCTTGCCGTGGCCCTTGCCGACCTGGTTGCCCAGCACGCCGCCGACCACCGCGCCGAGGACGACGCCGCCGTAGTTGGGCTGTGCCGCCACCGGACGGGCTTCGTTCACCCACTGGCTGCTGCACTCGTCGCGCGGGACCTGCACGCTCTCGTACTGGGGCTCGACGCTGCGCACGCGGGCGTTGTCGACGAAGGCCTCGGCCTGGGCGCCCGCGGCCGCGACGGCCAGCAGGGAGAGAAGGGCGACATGTTTCATTTCAAAGCTCCTTTTGCTAGGGTGCCGCCAGCTTAGGCGGCACCCGATGAACGCTAGCTGAACGGCGTTCAGGACCGGCGGCCGTCGCGGTTGCCGCCGTTGTCCACCACGTCGAAGCTCCAGGCCTTGCGGGCGGCGTTGCCGGCACGGTCGCGCACTTCCAGTTCGGCCGTATGGCGGCCATTGGGCAGGTCGTCGCGGAAGCGCACTTCCTCGGCCGAGATGCGGGCGGCACCGGTCACGTCGCGGCCGTCGATGCGCAGGCGCACCGTGGCCGGGTCGACACCGCTGCCCTCGTCGCCCAGGCGGGCGAACACATGGACGCGGCCATGGTCGTCGACGCGCACGCCGTCGCCCGGCGTCACGTCGCTGATGCTAGGCGCCAGGATGTCGCGGGCCGGGCCCTGGCCGACGTCGTCGCCGCCGCGGATTTCGACGCGGGCGATGCTGCGCTGATTGCCGGCGCGCAGGGTGGCGACGGCGCGGGCGAAGGCGTTGACGTCGTCGCGTCGGCGCACGGTGTAAGTGCCTTCATAGACGCCGGGGCGCGTTTCCGCCAGGTCGATGCCGCGGATCACGCCGGGAATGTCGAGCCAGGCATCGGCGCCGGGCACGCCCACCAGCCGGAAGCGCAGTTCGCGTCCCGGCTCGATGCGGCCGCGCGGGTTCATCACGAAGCGTTCGATCGCCGGGCCGGTGGCGGGGCCGCCCATGGCCAGCGCCTGGAACGACGGCGGGTAACTGACCTGGCTGGTGACGATGCGCTCGCCATAGGTGGCACGCGCGGTCATCGGTTGCCGCGGGTCGAGGCGGTCGCCGCGGCGCACGGTGTAGGTGCCGAGGTAATTGCCGGGGGACTGCTCGCGCACGATGACGCGGATGCCGCTGTCGCCCAGGGCCACGCTGGCCTGGCGCGCGCCAGGGGTCGCATAGACCTGCAGGCGCAGCACGGCGCCCGGGGCCAGGCCGGAACTGGAATTCAGCGCCAGCGAGGAAATGGCCGGCTGGGCTGCCGCCACGCGGTACTGCTGTGCATGGGCCGGCGTGGCCACCACGGCGGCGGCCAGGGGGAAGAGGAGCAGCGCGGCTGCGGCATGGTTGCGGATTGCGGTTTTCATCAGGAGCACTCCAGTGGTTTGCTGTGGGTCCACTGTAGAAAGGCAAGGGTGAACGAGCCGTGAACGGCGGGCGGAACAATGCTTCAGATTATTTGATTTGTGCCCGGGGCCTGCTTTCCCTACCCTTGCCGGGCGAAACTGCCAAATACCGGAGACAAGCTTCGTGGACATCCAACCCATCGCCGGCGCCCTCGGCGCGGAAATCTCGGGCGTCGACCTGCGCGAGCCCATCAGCCCCGGCCTGGCGGCCCAGCTGCGTGCGGCCTTCCTGGAGCACCGGGTCATCTTCCTGCGCAAACAGCCGCTGAGCCCGGAGCAGTTCCTGAGCTTCGCCAATGCCTTCGGCACCCCCATCGAGTACCCCTTCGTGAAGGGCCTGGAGGGCTACCCGATGATCATCGAGGTGAAGAAGCTCGAGCACGAGAAGGTGAATTTCGGCGGCGTCTGGCATTCCGACACGACCTACCTGGAAGAGCCACCGCTGGGTTCGATGCTCCTGTCCAAGGAAGTGCCGCCCTACGGCGGCGACACCATGTTCGCCAACCAGGCGCTGGCCTACGAGAGCCTGTCGGAAACCATGCGCAAGGTACTGGACCCGCTGGTGGGCATCTCGAGCTCGGCCAAGGCGGACGTCTCGAAGACGCGCGAAGACCGCATCAAGACCGACGGCAAGGGCGGACCGGCGCCGGAGTTCCGCGCCGAGCATCCCGTCGTCCGGACCCACCCGGAAACCGGCCGCAAATCGCTCTACGTGAACGTCGCGCACACCACCGGCATCAAGGGCATGACCGATGCCGAGAGCGCGCCGCTGCTGCAGTTCCTGTTCGAGCACCAGGTCAAGGCCGAATTCACCTGCCGCTTCCGCTGGGAGCCGGACTGCATCGCCTTCTGGGACAACCGCTGCGCCATGCACAACCCGGTGAACGACTACCACGGCTTTCGCCGCGTGATGCAGCGCATCACCCTGCAGGGCACGCGGCCCGTCTAGCGCGCCGGCCTTCGAGATCCCCCAAGAATTACAGGAGACAAGCTTGTTCAATCGCAGAACCCTCGCTGCCGGCGCCCTGGCGGCCCTGCTGGCGCCCTTTGCCGCGCCGGCGCAGGACTTTCCCTCGAAACCCATCACGCTGGTGGCGCCGTTCCCGGCCGGCTCGGTGACCGACAGCGTCACCCGCGCACTCGGCAAGGCGCTGCAGGATGCGCTGAACCAGCCCGTGGTCGTCGACAACAAGGCGGGCGCGCAGGGCACGGTCGGCGCGGCCTACGTGGCGCGGGCCAAGCCCGACGGCTACACGCTGCTGGTGGCATCGTCGGTGATGTTCGTGGCCAAGAGCCTGTACAAGACGCTGCCCTACGAGCCGGTCGAAGGCTTTCAACCGGTGGCCGGCATCGGCTCGACGGCCATGCTGTTCATGGTCGGGGAGAACTCCCCGATTCACAGCGTCGCCGACCTGGCCAAGGCCGCCGCGCAGGAAAAGCCGCCGGTCACCGTCGGCTTCGGCTCGCCCAGCGGCCAGGTCGCGCTGGCGCTGTTTTCCACGGTCAGCAAGACGGCGCCGGTGGGTGTCAGCTACCGCGGCATTCCGCAAGCCCTGACCGACCTGGCCGGCGGCCACGTCAACGTCGCCATCGTCGACATCGGCAGCGGTGTCGCCCAGATGGGCGCGGCCCGGATGCGGCCGATCGCGATATCGGCGGCGGCGCGCAATGCCTCGGTGCCCGACGTGCCCACGTTGCAGGAAGCCTTCCCTGGAGCCAGCGGCGCCCTGGAGACCATCATCGCCATCATGGCCCCGGCCGGCACGCCGGCGCCGGTGGTGGACAAGCTCGACGCCGCCATCCGCGCGGCCATGGCCAAGGCCGAGGTGAAGGCCGCCTTCGCCAACCTGCACACCACGGTCATGCCGCTTTCCGGCAAGGACCTGGCGCAGCGCATCCGCACCGACAACCCGCGCTGGGAAGCGCTGTTGAAGAAGGCCGGCATCGAGCCGCAGTAGAGCTCTCTGTCGTCCCCGCGGAGGTGCTGTCCGGAATTCGAGCCGTTGTCACCTGCAATGTGCCTCCGGTCCGGCCCAGGGCGGGGCAGCCCGTCTCGGCGAATGTCCCCCGCGCGGCCCACGCCTGCGGCTTTGGGCCGCTCCTCCTCCTTGATTTCGCCGAGTGACCCGTCCTGAAATGGGTTGACACCTTTCTGTCTCCAGAAA
>JAQGMU010000405.1 GCA_028292195.1 Ramlibacter sp.
CGGCGAACAGGGCGGCGTAGAACGATGGATGGCTCTCGGCCCGCTGCGCCATCGTGCGGCCGCCGGTCCCCATGCCCAGGACGCCCCAGGCCTTGCCGGTCGCGATCTGCGGCCGCAGGATGCCCGCGCCGTCCTCGCGCTGGAACGCCAGCAGGTGGCCGCCGGCGTCGAGCACCGCAACCGTCATGGGCTGCAGGTTCGATCCGCGCGCCTCGAGCAGCGCGGCTTCGACGATCCGTGCCGCGCTCTTGAGCGGCAAGGGGGCGGGTGCGGCGGGCGGCGCTGTCATGGCTGAAAATGTAATTGTTCGGGCAACATGTCTCAAAGTCACCTGGTGACTTCGGCGCAACTCTAGCAGTTTTTTCCGGCATCGCAATGACCACCTCCAGCAACGCCTCCTGGGTGCCCTCGCGCCCGCTCGTCCGCGGCAACGCGGCCCACCAGATCCTGCAGGACCTGCGGCACGACATCCTGGGCGGGCGCTTTCCCCGCGGCGCCAAGCTGCCCACCGAGCGCGAGCTGGCCGCCGGCTACGGCGTGAGCGGCGCCACCGTGCGGGAAGCCGTGCGCGGCCTGATCGCCAGCGGGCTGGTCGAAGTGCGCCATGGCAGCGGCGCCTACGTCACCGGCGATCCGCTGGGGCTGCTGGAGGCACCGCTGCGCTCGATGATCCAGATGGAGCGCATCGGCGTGGCCGAAGTGCTGGGCGTGCTGAAGGCGCTCAACATGCATGCGGCCGAACTGGCCGCCACGCGCGCGGATGCGGAGGAAACCGGCCGGCTGCGCGAGGCCCTGGTCGCGCTGGAGACGGCGGGGGATGCGGACGAACTTTCGCTGCGGCTCACCACCTTCCTGAACGAGCTGGCCGTCATCTCCGGCAATGCCTTGCTGGCGGTCCTGTCAGGTTTCCTGGCCGGCATCCAGGTCGACCTGGCCATGCAGCTTTCGGGCGGCACGCTCGCGGCCTGGCGCAAGACGGTGCAGCGCCTGGCCAGGGAGCGCGAGCGGCTGGTGGCGGCCATCGAGGCGCACGATGCGCCCGCGGCCCGGCAGGCGGCGAGCGACTATCACGACCGCGCCATCAAGGTGATCACCGCCTTGCCACGCGGCGAGTCGGCACAGGTCAGCGATCCGCTGCTGGCGAGCCTGATCGCGGCAACGCACGGCCGCGCGTCGCGCAAGCGCTAGCCGTTTACCCTTCTTTACCGCAGGCACACGGCACCGCAACGCGGCGCCTCTTCAATGCCGTGGGCGTTGCATCGATGCAGCAGCCTTGCAACTTTTTCCCGTTCCCCACCCCCAAGGTTCACCATGAAAAATTCAAGAAGACCGGTCCTTCGCGGCGGCACCGTGTGCGCACTGGCTGCCGCGCTCGCGGCCTGCGGCGGCGGCAGCGCCACCATCGGCGGCACCGTCGGCGGCCTGCGCTCGGGGGCCAGCGTCACGCTGCAGGTCAACAACACGGACAACGTGACGATCTCCAGCGACCAGGGCTTCGTGTTCCCCACCACGCTTGCCGATGGCGCCAGCTACAACGTGTCCGTGCTGACCCAGCCTGTCGGCGAGAACTGCGTGGTCGCCAACGGGGCGGGTACCGTCGACCCCATGGCGGACAACGTCACCATCGTCGTGGTCACCTGTTCGCTGACCTCTTCGGTGGGCGGCACGGTTACGGGCCTGGCGGCCGGCAACAGCGTCTCGCTGGTACTGAGCAACGGCGCGCTGCTCCCGATCGCGAGCAACGGTGCGTTCGCGTTCCCCGGCATCCTGCCGGCGGGCTCCAGCTACAGCGTCGGCGTGGGGACGCAGCCGGTCCAACAGACCTGCGCGATCGCGAATGGCAGCGGGGTGGTCAGTGCCGACGCGCTGGCCACCGTTTCCGTCAGCTGCAACTGATGCGCGGATTCAATTCAAGGAAAGAAACGACATGACAGCATTCACGCGCAAGTCGGCGTTCTGTTTGGCGGGCGGTGTGCTCGCACTGGCCTGCAGCGTCCCCGCGGACGCCCAGTTCAGCTCCGGCGGCATGGGGGGTGGGGGCGGAGGCCGCCGCGGCATGCGCAGCCCGGAGGCCGCCGCCCCCCGCGATGCGGAGACGTCGCATGCCATCTCCGTGGCGGATGCTCTCTACGAGGTCCGCATGCGGCTCCTCATCACGCAGGACCAGGCCCCTGCCTGGGAACGGTTTCACCAGGCCTACCTGGGCTGGAGCGCGCTGGCGGGACGACCGCGCGCCGTCTCGGCGCCCGCGGGCGCCTTGCAATCCGTCCAGGAGCAACTGACGCTGGCACAGAACCGGTTCGCAAGCACCGAGGACCTGGCCGCTGCGGCCAAGACCCTGTACGCGGGCCTCACGGAGATCCAGCAACAGCTGGCCGACGACGTGATCCCGCGGCTGCTCGGGCTGACCTCGCCTTCCGGGCAGCACGTCACGGTGCGGTAGGAAGGGGCGGGCCCCGCTGGCCAGGCGCCCGCGGCAGGCGCCACGCGGCCCGCGCCCTTTATATTCGCCCGGATGATCCGCCTTTCCCACCTGCTCGCGGCGCCCTTCCTGGCATCCGCCGCCCTCGCCTGCGCCCAGCCCGCCAGCGTCGAAGCGACCGTCGAAGGCCTGCAGCGGCAGATGCAGTCCGGCGCGACGACGGCGACCGCCATCACACGCGCGTCACTGGAGCGCATCAAGCGCTTCGACCGTGCCGGCCCGGGGACCAACGCGGTCCTCGCGACCAACCCCGACGCGCTCGCGATCGCGCGCGGCCTCGACGCCGAGCGCAAGGCCGGCAGAATCCGCGGGCCGCTGCACGGCATCCCGGTGCTGGTGAAGGACAACGTCGATACCGGTGACAGGATGATGACGACGGCCGGCTCGCTGGCGCTGGTCGGGCCGCCGGCGTCCCAGGATGCCTTCGTGGTGCGCAAGCTGCGCGAGGCGGGCGCGGTGCTGGTGGGCAAGGCCAACCTCTCCGAGTGGGCCAACATCCGCTCGTCCAAGTCCTCGTCGGGCTGGAGCGCGGTGGGCGGGCAGACCAATAACGCCTACGACCCGCGCCGCAATCCATGCGGCTCGTCGTCGGGCACCGGCACCGCGATCGCGGCGAGCTACGCGGTGGTCGGCATAGGCACCGAGACCGACGGCTCGATCGTGTGCCCGAGCAGCATGGCGGGGCTGGTGGGCCTGAAACCGACAGTGGGCCTGGTCAGCCGCGCGGGCATCGTGCCGATCTCGCATTCGCAGGACACCGCCGGCCCGATGACGCGCAGCGTCACCGACGCGGCGATCGTGCTCTCGGCGATCGCGGGCGTCGACCCGGCCGACCCGGCAACCGCGGCCGCCGAAGGCCACGTCGCCGCGGACTACCGCAAGTTCCTCGCCGGCGGCCTGGCCGGCACGCGCATCGGTGTCGCGCGCAAGAAGGTCACCGGCTACAGCGCGCATACGGACCGGCTCTACGAGCAAGCCATCGCCGACCTGAAGCGCCTGGGTGCGGAGATCGTGGACAACACCGACTTCGGCCATCTCGGCGACTACGACGACGACGAACTGGAGGTGCTGCTGTACGAGCTGAAGGACGGACTCAACCGCTACCTGGCGACGCGCGAGGGCGTGCCCGTGCGCTCCCTTGCCGACGTGATCGGCTTCAACCGCCGCAACGCCGAACGCGAGATGCCGTTCTTCGGCCAGGATTTGTTCGAGA
>JAQGMU010000434.1 GCA_028292195.1 Ramlibacter sp.
CGTCTTGCCGACACCGGTGGGGCCGGAGAACAGGAAGGAGCCGATCGGCTTGTCGCCGCGGCCCAGGCCGCTGCGCGCCATCTTCACGGAAGCCGCCAGCACGTCGAGCGCCTTGTCCTGGCCGAACACCACGCTCTTCAGGTCGCGTTCCAGCGTCTGCAGCTTGCTGCGGTCGTCGTTCGACACCGACGCAGGCGGGATGCGCGCTATCTTGGCCACGATCTCCTCGACTTCGAGCTTGGAGATCGTCTTCTTGCGCTTGCCCACCGGCAGGATGCGCTGGGCCGCGCCGGCTTCGTCGATCACGTCGATCGCCTTGTCCGGCAGGTGGCGGTCGTTGATGTACTTCGCCGACAGCTCCGCCGCGGCCTGCAGGGCGCCCGCCGCGTACTTGACGCTGTGGTGCTCCTCGAAACGCGACTTCAGGCCCTTGAGGATCTCGATCGTCTGCTCCACGCTCGGCTCGACCACGTCGACCTTCTGGAAGCGCCGCGACAGGGCCGCGTCCTTCTCGAAGATGCCGCGGTACTCGGTGAACGTGGTCGCGCCGATGCACTTCAGCGCGCCGCTCGAGAGCGCCGGCTTCAGCAGGTTCGATGCGTCCAGCGTGCCGCCCGAGGCCGCACCGGCGCCGATCAGCGTGTGGATCTCGTCGATGAAGAGGATCGCGTTCGGCTTGTCCTTCAGCGAGCGCAGCACGCCCTTCAGGCGCTGCTCGAAATCGCCGCGGTACTTGGTGCCGGCCAGCAGCGCGCCCATGTCCAGCGAGTAGACGGTGGAGTCGCCCAGGATGTCCGGCACTTCCTTCTGCGTGATGCGCCAGGCGAGGCCTTCGGCGATCGCGGTCTTGCCCACGCCGGCCTCACCCACCAGCAGCGGGTTGTTCTTGCGGCGCCGGCACAGGATCTGGATCACGCGCTCGACTTCGTACTCGCGGCCGATCAGCGGGTCGATCTTGCCGTCCTTGGCCGCCTGGTTCAGGTTGAGCGTGAACTGCTCGAGCGGCGAGGCCTTTTCGTTCTTCTCGCCGCTTTCGCCTTCCTCGCTGGATGCGTTCTCGCCGCTCTTGGTGGGCTCCGGCGGGTCGCTCTTCTTGATGCCGTGGGCGATGTAGTTCACCACGTCGAGACGCGTCACGCCCTGCTGGTGCAGGTAGTACACGGCGTGCGAGTCCTTCTCGCCGAAGATGGCGACCAGCACGTTGGCGCCGGTCACTTCCTTCTTGCCGTTGCCGGTGGACTGCACGTGCATGATGGCGCGCTGGATGACGCGCTGGAAACCCAGCGTGGGCTGGGTGTCGACGTCATCGGTGCCCGCCACCTGGGGCGTGTTGTCCTTGATGAAATTCGCCAGCGACTTGCGCAGGTCGTCGATGTTGGCGCTGCATGCGCGCAGCACTTCGGCCGCGCTGGGGTTGTCCAGCAGGGCCAGCAAGAGATGCTCCACGGTGATGAACTCGTGGCGCTGCTGACGCGCTTCCACGAAGGCCATGTGGAGGCTGACTTCCAATTCCTGGGCAATCATGACTTTTCCTTCTGCCTTGCTTCGTTCAAAACGTTCTGTTCCTTCGAGTACCGGTCACTCACACCGGTTCACTCAGACATTGCAGGGGGTGGCCGGCCTGGCGGGCCGCTTCCTGCACCTGCTGGACTTTCGTTGCCGCGACATCCCGCGAAAAGACGCCGCAGATGCCTTTTCCGTCCAGGTGGATCTTGAGCATGATCTGGGTTGCCGTCTCTCTGTCCTTGTTGAAAAACTCCTGGATCACCACTACCACGAATTCCATGGGCGTGTAGTCGTCATTCAGCATGACGACCTGGTACATCTGCGGAGGCTTGGTCTTCTGGGCTTTCCGCTCCGCGACCACCGAGTCGCCGCTATTGTCGGACGGCCGGATGACCGGACCGGCCGGTGGCGGAATTGGGGTCTTGCTGGCCATGAAATTCATTCTATCGAGCGGCAATCTCACTCGCCGACCCAAGGTGAATTGGTGGCACTTGCGTCACATTCAAGCGACACGACGGTTGGGCCCCGAAATTTTCGGATCGCGCGCGCTTTTGCGGGGCGCAAATCGTTCCACGGCGCGCACTTACGAGCGACTAAGTGAAAATATTGACAGCCAAGTCCTCGTGAAGGACACTCCTAACCCGCATTGAGGGCTGGACTGGGGCGTGCAACATGGCGACGGGCACAGTGAAATGGTTTAACGACGCCAAGGGCTTCGGCTTCATCGAGCCCGACGGCGGCGGTTCCGACGTATTCGCGCATTTTTCGGCGATCACGATGGAAGGTTTCAAGACCCTGAAACAGGGCTCGCGCGTCAGCTTCGAGATCCAGCAGGGTCCCAAAGGCCAGCTCGCGCAGAACATCCAGGCGCAGCCGGGCCCCATCCAGACGCTACCCAGCGCACCCGGCGACCGCCCGCCGCGCCAGCCGAAGGTGCGCGCTCCGCAGTTCCACGCCACCGGCGGGCACGGCGGCGATCACGCGAACAAGTGATTCTCAGGGTGGGTTCGCCACAGGCGACCCCATCCTTGCCTCACGCCGCCACCCAGACACCATCCGGCCGGCGACACGCCGTACCGTTGCTGCGCTCGACGCGGCCTTCCATGCGCACTTCCACCGTATACGGCCGGCAGTAGCCGCCGTTGCGGCTCACCACCTTGCCCGGCACCACGATGTAGTTCGCCGGTCCCTCGACCCATTGCACGCGATGGTTGACCGGCGCAATCTCGAGCACCTGGCCGACGCAGCCCTGGCGGCCGGCGTCCATGCGCTTGCCGATCTCGCCGCCCACCAGCACGCCGGCGACGGCGCCGCCGATGGTGGCCGCGGTGCGGCCGTTGCCCTTGCCGACCTGGGCGCCCAGCGTGCCGCCGACGATGCCGCCGAGCACGCGGCCCACGGTGTCGCTGTTGCACGAGGTGGTGCCGGTGACGACGCGCTGCGGCGGCGGCTGGTAGCGCGACTCGTAGACGTATTCATTATGTTGGCGGACGATCCACGGCGGGTAGACCACCACGACCTGGGGTGCCGGCGCCGGCACCACAACCACGCGTTCCGGCGCCCTGCACTTGCGCTTTTCCTCGTATTCGCCGTGCTTCCACTTGCGCTCCACCTCGCAGTTGCCGTCCCAGTACTTTTCCTTGTGCTTGTCGTGGCCGTGCTTGCGGCCATGGTCGTCGTCGTGGTCCCGGTCGGCCCGCGCGGCGAGCGGGAACACCAGGGTGGCGGCCAGGGCGGCCAGGAAAATGGGCTTGCGGATCATCGACTTCACCTCCGAGGTTTGTCCCTCTGCGCCTCCAACGGTCGGGCTGGGGGTCGCGGTTGACGCCCAGGTGTAACAGGGCTCGGGAGATGGGCAACAAAAAAGCCGCCCTGCGGCAGCTTCTGGCAACCAGGCGGCAGCTCGCATGTTGTCAATCGTCACCTGGCCGCTTGCCGCGCCCGGCGAGCCAGTCCATGGGCAGCGGCAGCAGGACAGTCGAGCCGCGATCGCCCGCCACCTGCGTCATGGTCTGCAGGTAGCGCAGTTGCATGGCTTCCGGTTGCTGCGCCAGCATCCGCGCCGCCTCCAGCAGGACCGCCGCCGCCTGCTGCTCGCCCTCGGCGTGGATCACCTTGGCGCGGCGCTCGCGCTCGGCCTCGGCCTGGCGCGCGATCGCCCGCACCATGGACTCGTGCAGGTCGATGCGCTTGATCTCCACGTTGGTTACCTTGACGCCCCAGGCGTCGGTCTGGGCGTCCAGGATCTGCTGGACGGCCAGGTTCAGGCGTTCGCGCTCGGCCAGCATCTCGTCGAGCGTGTGCTTGCCCAGCACCACCCGCAGCGTGGTCTGCGCCAGCTGGCTGGTCGCCATCAGGTAGTTCTCCACCTGGATGATCACCTTGGCCGGGTCGACGACCCGGAAGAAGACCACGGCGTTGACCTTTACCGAGACGTTGTCGCGCGAGATCACGTCCTGCGGTTCCACGTCCAGCGTCACGGTGCGCAGGTCGACCCGCACCATCTGCTGCACCGCCGGGAAGATCAGCACCAGCCCCGGCCCCTTGACCTTCCAGAACCGCCCCAGCTGGAACACCACGGCGCGCTGGTACTCGCGCAGGATGCGGACCGAGGACGCGAACAGGATCACGGCCAGCGGAACGACGATGGCGAGCCCGATGTAGCTCATGAAGTGTCTCCCAGGGGGATGGATTCGGCTTCGGCCCGCACTTCCAGCGTCAGGCCGTGCAGCGCCAGCACGCGCACGCGCTGCCCCACGCGCAGCGGGACGTCGCCGCGCACCAGCCAACGCTCGCCGCGCACCTGCGCCCAGGCACCGTCCGTCTCGATCGCCAGCACCACGCCGGCGGCGCCGACCAGGTCTTCCGCTCCGCTCACCACGGGCCGGCGGCGGGCCCGCAGCGCCATGCTGCCGCCCAGCAGCACCAGGGTGGCGGTGAAAGCGGCCAGGCCGAAGATCAGCGCCCACGGCACTTCCAGCCCCGGCACCTCGCGGTCGAACAGCAGCAGCCCGCCGGCGACCAGCGACACCACCCCGCCGAAACCGAGCGCGCCGAAGCTGGGGGCATGGACCTCCGCCACCATCAGCACCACGCCCAGCAGGATCAGCCCGACGCCGGCGTAGTTGACCGGCAGCAGCTGCAGCGCGAAGGCCGCCAGCAGCAGGCAGATGCCGCCCACGGTGCCGGGCACGACAGCGCCCGGCGAAGCGAACTCGAACAGCAGCCCGTAGATCCCGACCATCATCAGCACCAGGGCGACGCTCGGGTTGGCGATCACCGAGAGCAATTGCAGCCGCCAGTCCGGCAGCACCAGCTCGGTGGGGGCGCCACGGGTGGCCAGGGTCACCTCGGCGCCGCTGCGCAGCCGGATGCGGCGGCCGTCGGCCTGGGCCAGCAGGTCGGGCAGGTCGGTGGCGACCAGGTCCACCACCTTCTCCCTGACCGCCTCGCTGGCGGTCAGCGTCACCGCTTCGCGCACCGCCCGCTCGGCCCATTCGGCGTTGCGGCCACGCTGCTGCGCCAGGCCGCGGATGAAGGCGGCGGCGTCGTGCACCTGCTTGGCGGCCATGGTGTCGGCCGGCGCGGGCGCCGAGGCACCGGGCTTGCCGGGCTCGGGCGGCAGCTTGCGCTCGGGGCCGCCGAGGCCGATCGACACCGGCGTCGCCGCCCCCAGCGTGGTGGCCGGCGCCATGGCGGCGACGTGGGCCGCATAGAGGATGTAGGTGCCGGCGCTGGCCGCGCGCGCGCCTTCCGGGCTGACGTAGACGGCGACCGGAACCCTGGCCGCCAGGATGGCCTGGATGATCTGCCGCATCGCGCTGTCCAGGCCGCCCGGCGTGTCGAGCCGGATCACCAGCAAGGGCGCGCCGGTTGCCTCGGCCCGGGCGATGCCGCGCAGGATGTAGCTGGCGCTGGCGGGACCGATGGCATCCTGCACCTGCAGCACCAGCACCGGCGCGTCGCGCGAGAGCCCCGCGGCCAGCACCAGCAACAACGCGACCCCGACCCGGCGCAGGCCGGTACGGCAGATCGCGGCGATGGTCGCCATGGCCCGTGCACGGTACGCCTTTTGCGGGATAAAAAAAAGCCGCCCCGAAGAATGAGCGGCTCTGCTTGTGCGGCGAGGTCCCGACTTTCGTCAGGATGACATCCGCGCGGGCCGTCAGCCCGCTTCGGACGTCACTTCACGGCCGCGAGCGCGGCGTTGAACGTTTCGCTGGGACGCATCACGGCGCTGACCTTCCTGCGGTCCGGCAGGTAGTAGCCGCCGATGTCGGCCGGCTTG
>JAQGMU010000660.1 GCA_028292195.1 Ramlibacter sp.
AGTTCGGGCCCCTCGAGGCGCACCGCCCGCGCAAGGGCTTCGGAGCGGCTGTTGTACATGTAGCCGGACAAGACGCACTCGGGAAGCACGAGCAGCTGGACGCCGTCGGCGGCCGCAGCTTCCAACATCGCCAGGACGCGGAGCACGTTCTCGGCGACGTCTTGCGACGCGCCCATCTGCCCCGCGCTCACGACGACGTGCTGGCTGTCGTTCATCGCGCTCCTTCCTCGGCGTACCCCGACGGGTGAGACATCTCAGACAAGCGTCCGGCCGCCGTCGACGTAGAGCACCTGTCCAGTGACGAAACCGGCCTGGTGCGAGGACAGGAAGAGCGCCGGACCGACGACCTCCGACGCGACGCCGAGCCGGCCAGCCGGTACCAGTCGTACGAGCTCGTCCCGGACGCCCGGCTTCGCCAGGTGACCCTGCGTCAGCGGGGTCTCGACATACCCGGGGGCGACGGCGTTCACGGTGACGCCCTTCGACGCCCACTCCGCCGCCATGACGCGAAGCATCTGGTTGAGGCCACCCTTGCTGGCCGCGTAGGGACCGTGGTTCTTGTGGGCCAGCAGCCCGGAGACCGACGACAGGAACACCAGCCGACCTGACCCCTGCACGGTCATCAGCTCCCCTACCCGGCGCCCGAGGCGGAAGGCGGTCGTCAGGTTGACGCTGACGACCCGGTCCCACTCCTCGTCGGTGAACTCGAGGATCGGCCTGCGGTCATTCGTCCCGACCGCGTGCAGGAAGACATCGATCCCGCCGAGCAGCTCGACCGCCTGGTCCACCACCGCCCCACACGCGCCCGGCTGAGTCAGGTCCACCGGGATCGTGGCACCGCCCTGCTGCACGAGGCTCAGCTCGTCGGCAAGTTCCTTGAGCCGCACCTCATCGCGGTCGGCAACGACGACCTTGGCGCCTGCGGCGACGAAGCCCGACACGCATGCCCCACCGATGCCTCCCGCACCCACCACGAGCACTCGCTTGCCGGTGAGACCGAGCCAGTCCTGCACGTTTCCCAACTTTCATTGTACGAAAGTGACTTTCATCTATACGCTAGGGTTCCCTCCAACGGTTGTCCAGAGGTTGTAAGAAATCGCTAAGAACTCGTGAGCAGAGGGGGTCAAATGGCCACAACCGCGGACGGCGAGGCCACGTCGAGCAAGTACCGGGTGGAAGCGCTGGCCAAGGGGCTCGGCCTGCTGACCCTCTTCTCGGAGGCCCGGCAGAGCCTGAAGCTCAAGGAGATCTGCGAGCTGAGCGGCCTACCCATGCCGACCGCGTTCCGGCTGTTGGCCACTCTGCAAGAGGCTGGGTACGTCGAGCGGCTAGTGGACGACTCCTACCGACCTGGGCTGCAGGTGCTCACGCTGGGCCACGCTGCCCTCCGAAGCCTGGACCTGTTGCAGTGCGCGGAAGAGCCGATTCGGGCGCTCGCCGAGAGCACGGCCGAGACGGTGAACCTGGCTGTCCTCAGTGGTGACCGAGTCCTCTACGTCGCCCGTCGACGCAACACCGACCTCGTGACCGCGAACATCAGCGTCGGTTCGACCCTTCCGGCCGTTCTGAGCTCGCTGGGCAAGGTTCTGCTGGCCGATCTCGACGATGACGCGGTGACATCTCTGTTGGGACCGACCAACTTCGCCCTGGCAGGCGGCCCCAACGCGATCACGTCGTCCAAGCAACTGCTCGTGCAGCTTCGGGAGGTGCGTAGGGCCGGCTTCGCGACCCAGGATGAGGAGCTCGCGCGTGGCTTGCGTTCGGTCGCGGCGCCCGTCCGAGGAAGCTCCTCCAGAACGGTCGCGGCAGTGAACATCGCCGTCAACGCCGCCGACTACACCCTTGAGGAACTGCTCCGTCGTCACAAGGACTCAGTCCTGGCCACGGCAGACGAGATCTCCCTACGACTTGGCAGGCCCTGACTCCTGCACCTCCTGCCCACCTCTCCCGAAGGACAAGTCTTGCGCGCAACCCCATTCCGCCCCGAGTCGATGGACGCCGACCAACGTCGGCTCTACGACGCCATCGTCGGAGGGCCCCGCGGCACGGGCCCGCAGCTTTTCGAGCTCAGCGACGCGCACGGCGTGCTCAACGGGCCGTTCAACTCCTTCCTGCTCAGCCCGAAGATGGGCGAGTCACTGCAGTCGGTCGGAGTCGCCCTGCGCTTCAACTCGCGCATGAGCCCTCGCCTGCGCGAGATGGCCATCCTGCTCGTGGCCGCACATTGGGACTGTGACTTCGAGCGGTACGCGCATGAGCGAGTGGGAGCAAGCGTCGGCGTGGCAGACGCAGAGCTGGAGACGCTGCGGAGGGGCGTCCCGCCGGACAGCGCGGATCCCAGTGAGACCGCTGGCCTTCGACTGGTCTCGCAACTCCTGACGGGAGACGTGAGCGACGACGACTTTGCCGTTGCCAGCGCAGCCCTCGGAGAGAGCATGCTCTTCGAGCTGTCGACTCTGGTCGGCTACTACGGCACGCTCGCGTTGCAGCTGCGCCTGTTCCGGGTTGGTGTCCCCTCCGACGAGGCCTGAGAGCCCTGCCGCACGGCAGCGACCACCCGGCACAGCGCTTCACGAGCGGTGTCGTCGCGCCTCGCGCGTCATGTGTCCAGTGCGACGTCGATGTCGGGTTCTGTCGCGGCGCGTACGTCGTCGAGCGAGACGCCTGGTGCCAGTTCGCGCAGCACGAGGCCGGTGTCGGTGACGTCGAGGACTGCGAGGTCGGTGATGATCCGCTGGATGC